>JBDTQC010000061.1:0-11418 GCA_039932405.1 Ideonella sp. | reverse complement strand
TTGTACATGACGCTGGGGTTTCGCCAGTTCAGCCACTATTTCACCGACATCCGTGACGCGCTTGATCGCGGTGACGAGGCCGAGGCCCGGCGCCTGTTGACCGAGTGGCGCCATCTCGACGCGAGCGAGTTGCCCCGCAACGAATTGCTGCGCCATGTCATCGAACATTCGCTGCTTGCCGCGCACCGCCATGTCTTTGGTGTGTTTTTCTGCTTTGTCGTCTTTTCGGCCGTCGGCTTGGGTCCGGCCGGCGCCGTGCTCTACCGAATGGCTGAATTCGCCAGTCGCTATTGGGGTTACAAGAGCCGCACGGTCGGCGAGCCGTCGAACGAGCGACTGATGCTGTTGTCACAGCGCCTGTTCAGCCTGATCGATCACCTGCCGGCCCGGCTCACGGCATTCGGCTTCGCGGTGGTGGGCAATTTCGAAGAGTCGGTCAACGGCTGGCGACGCGACGCCGGCCTGTGGAAGCATGCCAACGAAGGGATCATTCTGGCCGCTGCAGCGGGTGCCGTCGGGGTTCGGCTGGGTGGCAATGCCGCTCCTGGCGTGACCCCTGATCGCTCGAAAACATTTGCCAGCGGTACCTTGGCCGACGAAGTCGAATCTGCCGGCTCCACACCTGGTGACCCGCCTTCGCAGGGTCACCTGCGCAGCATCGTCGGTCTGGTCTGGCGCTCGATGGTGTTGTGGATGCTGTTGCTGGCTCTGCTGTCGCTGGCCAATTTGATCGGGTGAGGGGCTTCTTCGCGGAAGCGTCGCGGCTGACGCCGCTTCTGCCCATCAACCGAGCTCGCGCAAGATCTCACCGTAGATCCGAAGCCGTGACCGGCTGATCTCGCCGCGCTCGATCGCTGCCAATACGCCGCAGCCGGGTTCGTGCTGATGGCTGCAGTTGTAGAACCGGCACTGCTTGGTGTGCCTGGCGATATCGGGCATCAGACGCGGCAGTTCCTGGGCATCGATCTGGCGCAGGCCGAACTCCTGGAAACCCGGCGAATCGATCAGCGCGGTAGCGGCGGCCCGGTCGATCCAATGCCATTGGGTGTGCGTCGTCGTGTGACGGCCCGAGTTCAGCGCCGTCGAAATTTCGCCGACCTGGGCATTCGCACCCGGCACCAGCAAATTGATCAATGTGCTCTTGCCGGTGCCGCTCGGGCCCAGCACCAGGCTGCTTTTGCCGTCGAGCAACGGCGCGAGCAATGCCTTCGCCTCGTCGGGTCGGCCCTTCAGGCTCAGTTCGATCACCGGTGCGCCCAGATCCCGGTACGGCGCAAGGCGTTCTCTGGCTTCTTCGATGCCGGGCAGATCGGACTTGTTCAGCAGGATGCGAGCGCCAATGCCGGCACTCGCGGCGGCGATCAAGGCGCGTGCCAATTGCGATTCGCTGAACACCGGTTCACTCGCCACCATCACGATGATCTGATCGAGATTGGCAGCGAAGGCCTTGGTTTTCCACTCGTCCTGCCGGAACAGCAGGTTGCGGCGCGGGTGCACCGCTTCGATCACGCCTTCTTCACCCGAATCGGTGGTTGGTCTGCAGGAAACCCGATCACCGACGACGCAGTCGCTTTTCTTGCCGCGCGGGTGGCAGATCAGACGCTCGCCGTCGCTGGTTTCAATCACGTAATGACGCCCGTGGCCGGCCACCACGAGGCCGTCGAACCGGTCGATTGCGACAGCTGGGTTGCCGTCGGCAGACCGATCGCGCCGGCGCCCGGCCGGTGCTCCGCTGACCCCGGATTTCAAGTGCCGGCCGCCGCCAGGCCCGCTGCCGATCGGTCTGGCGCGCCGGGCAGGGCAGCCAGGCGCTCGACTGCGGGAGGGTGCGAGTAATAGAAACGCGCGTAGACCGGATCGGGCGTCAAGGTGGTGGCGTTGTCTTCATGCAGCTTGAGCAACGCGCTCGCCAGCGCGCCGCCGTCGGCCTGGCTGCAGGCATAGGCGTCGGCCTGGAACTCGTCACGCCGCGACAGACCAGCCATCAGCGGGGAGACGAAAAATCCGAAAACCGGCACCACCATCATGAACAGCAGCAGCGCCACCGCGTCGTTGGGTGCTCCGATCGACGGCTGGACGCCGAGCGCCGCAAAGAACCAGAGTTGTGTCGAGGCCCAGCCCAGGCCTGCAAAGCCCAGCAGGCTGAGCGCGAACATCATGACGATCCGCTTCGTCACATGCTTGTGCTTGAAATGCCCCAGCTCATGGGCCAGCACGGCTTCGACTTCAGTTGCCGACAACTTGCCAAGCAAGGTATCGAAAAAGACCACACGCTTGGCCGCGCCCAGGCCAGTGAAATACGCGTTCGCGTGGGCCGAACGGCGGCTGCCGTCCATCACGAACAGCCCCTTGGCAGCGAAACCGCAACGCTGCATCAACGCCTGCACCCGCGCCCGCAGTTCATCGTCGGCCAACGGTTCGAAGCGGTTGAACAACGGCGCGATGACAGTCGGGTACAGCACCAGAATCAACAGATTGAACGCGACCCAGCTGATCCAGCCCCATAGCCACCAGGTAGACCCGGCGGCGGCCATCAACCACAGGATCAGAGCCACGATTGGCACGCCGATCGCCGCGCCTACCAGCGCCGCTTTGAGCAAGTCGCTCAGGTACAGCCGCCAGGTCAGCCGATTGAAGCCGAAACCTTGCTCGATCCGAAATGTGCTGTACAGCTCGAAAGGCCATTCCAGCAGGCTGCCGATCAACACGAAGGCGAGCACCAGACCAAGCTGATAGGCCATGTCGCCCCAGGCGCCGGGCAGCAGCGGCCGCAGGGTACCGAGCGCCCAGCCATTCAACAGATCGAGGCCACCGAGCAAGGTCCAGCCCAGCATCACGGCGGTTGCCACTGCCGAGCTGAACAGCCCCAGGCGCAGCTTCGCGATGCTGTAGTCGGCAGCCTTCTGGTGTGCGGCGAGCGGCACCGAGGCGCAGAAAGTGGCCGGCACCCGGTCGCGGTGCAGCGCCACGTGGCGGATCTGCCGGCTCGCCAGCCAGAATTTCAGCAGCAGCGAAACAAGCAGCGCGGCGGCAAAAGCCAGGGTCAGAGGATGAACATGCATGGTTCGCAAGTGTAGGGCTGCGAGAATGTCGCGGTCACTCCAGCCGGCCAACACCATGTCATCAAGCGAACTCGCCCTGAACGAAAGCAACCTGGTCTGGATCGACCTCGAGATGACCGGCCTGTTGCCCGAGAGCGACCTGATCATCGAAATCGCAGTCGTCGTCACCGATCCGCAGTTGACCATCCGCATCGAGGGGCCGGTCTTCGCCATTCATCAGAGCAACGAGGCGCTCGATGCGATGGACGCATGGAACAAGGGCACGCACGGGCGCAGTGGTCTTGTCGACCGTGTGAAATCCTCGACCATCGACGAGGCGACGGCCCAATCGCAGGTGATCGACTTCCTTCGACAATACGTTCCGAAAGGCAAGTCGCCGATGTGCGGCAACAGCATTTGCCAGGATCGGCGCTTCATGGCGCGTTGCATGCCCGCTCTGGAAGCGTTCTTCCACTATCGCAATGTCGATGTCAGCACCTTGAAGGAGCTGGCGCGGCGCTGGAAACCCGAGCTTCTGACGGGTTTCAAGAAAGCTCAGGCGCACACCGCGTTGGCAGATATCCACGAATCGATCGACGAATTGGTCTACTACCGCCAGCACTTGATGGTTGCTTGATCGTGGATTGACAAGTACTGAATTGCGGGAAAGTGGCTGCGCCCTGACGGTGCTTTGCGGGGAAACCCGAATCTGGTATAGAATAAGAGCTTCGCCCGGTTTCAGCTTGGGTTTGCCAAGCAACTGAGGCGTTTCGTTCATCCCCTCTGACCTCATCGGGTCTTCCCGCGGTGCCTGACCAATCAAATGGGCTTACCGTGTGGCTTGACCGAACCCCATGGCTTCGTGCTTTTGGACAGGGTCGGCGGCGATGCCGTCGCATTGACTGTTCTCGAGCACCAGTTGCTACCCCGGCGCCGCCGGTGGCTGGTTCGAACCTTCTGCGTTGCGACTGACCTGCATCGGCCATCCGGTCGTTGCGAGGTGCTTCTGCGCTCCCGCGATTCGGGACGCAAGGTGCCGTGCATTGTGAAGAAATTACCATGAGTTTTACCTCCCTCGGGCTGCATGAGGCCCTTTTGAAGTCAGTCGAAGATTCCGGCTACACCACCGCCACCGAAGTGCAGTTGCAGGCGATTCCGCCCGCGTTGGCTGGCAAGGATCTGATGGTCTCCGCCAGCACCGGCAGCGGCAAGACCGCTTCGTTCATCCTGCCGGCGCTGACGCGCATCCTGGCCGCCCGTGGTGACAACACCAAGCGGCGCGAAAAAGGTGTCGTCTACGGCCCGCGCATCCTGGTGCTGGCGCCAACCCGCGAGTTGGCGATGCAGGTTTCCAAGGCTGCCTCGACCTATGGTCGTCACGTGCAAGGTCTGCGCGTGGCCACGGTGGTTGGTGGCGTGCCGTATCCGGCGCAGATCGCCGCATTGCGTGGTCCGCTCGACATCCTGATCTCGACCCCAGGGCGCCTGATCGACCACATGCAAAGTGGTCGCGCCATTCTCGACAATGTCGAAATGCTGGTGCTAGACGAAGCCGATCGCATGCTCGACATGGGCTTCATCGACGACATCACGATGATTGCCGAGAAGATCCCGGCGAGCCGCCAGACCGTGATGTTCAGCGCCACCTTCGCTGGTCATGTCGGCCGTCTGGCACAGAACCTGTTGCGCGACCCGCAGCGCATCGATGTCGCGTCGCATACCGACACGCACGCCAACATCGAACAGCGTCTGCACTGGGCCGACAACCACGGCCACAAGAATGCGATGCTCGATCACATCCTGACGCAGCGCGAGATGGAGCAGGCCCTTGTCTTCACCAGCACGCAACGTGATGCCGATTGGCTCGCGGATCGTCTGGCCGACATGGGCCATCATGTGGCGTCGCTGCATGGCGGACATCCGCAGGGCCGCCGCAACCGTGTGTTGCAGGGCCTGCGCAGCCAACAGTTGAAGATTCTGATTGCCACCGACGTCGCCGCCCGCGGCATCGACGTGCCGACGATCAGCCACGTCATCAACTATGGCCTGCCGATGAAGGCCGAGGACTATGTTCACCGCATCGGCCGCACCGGTCGCGCGGGCCGCAATGGTCTGGCGGTGACGCTTGCCGAGCGCATGGATGTCAGCATGATCCGCCGCATCCAGCAGTTCACGACCCAAGACATCCCGGTTGCGTCGATCGAAGGCCTCGAGCCCAAGAGCCCGCAGCCGAAAATGTTCGCAAGCCGCCCGAACGCCGATTTCGGCGCACCCAAGCCGTTCAAGAAGTCCTACGGCAAGAAGCCGTTCGGTGGTGGCGGCTTTGCCGGTCGGAACGACGATCGTCCTGCGCACCCGCGCAGCACCAGCCCGTTCCAGCGCAGCGACGAGCGCCGCGAAGGCGCTGTCGACAGCCGCCCGAGTGGCGCGTTTGCGCCGCGTCCCGCCGCGCGTGGACCCTTCGATCGTCCGGCTGGCGATCGCCCGTCGCATTTCGCTCCGCGTGGCGATGCCCGGCCGGCGGGCAAGGGCGGTTTCAGCAAGCCGCAACGTCCGCGCAGCAGCGGATTCGGCAACCGCTGAATTTGTGAAGCGAAGGAGAGGCCGGCCGCTGGCGCCTTGCGGCGGTTCGGCGCGGCTGCGCTTTCGCTGACAAGTAGCGCAGGAGATGGTGGTGGATTCAGGCGAGCGTGTCGTGCCTTCCGGCATGACGCAGGTTCAGCCCGGCAAACGCGTTCGTCAGCTCGCGTACGCCGGGCTGTTGCCATTTCTGATCGGTGCCGCCCTGATCTGGATCGTGCGCGCCGATGCGCAAAGCCACGCCGCCGCGGCATTGTCGGCTTACGCCGCTGTGATCCTTTCGTTTCTCGGTGGCATCCATTGGGGGTTCGGGATCCGCAGCGGCAACGGCGGGCCCGCCAACTTCGGCTGGGCTGTGGTGCCGTCGCTGGTGGCCTGGGTCGCCGTGCTGATGCCGCCCAACGCCGCGCTGGTGATCCACGGCCTGATGCTGGTGGTCTGTTATCTGGTCGATCGCAAGGTCTATCCGCGCCAGGCGGCTGCCGCCTGGTTGACCTTGCGCTTTCGTCTGACGGTAGTTGCGAGCCTGTCGTGTTTCCTCGCGGCCGCGGCGGCATGACCGGCGCGGTGATCGTCGATCTGGTTGGCGTATTCTGCGGGTCTGACCCCGCTTGAACCTGTTGATGCTGGCAGCTTGCCGTCCACTGGAATCCGGATGATTTCCTATCGCGTCGAATTGCACCGGCCACAGGCCCATCTCTATCGCGTCACGATCAGCGTCGACAAGCCGCTGGCGCAGCAGCGGCTGAGTCTGCCGGCGTGGATTCCAGGCAGCTATCTGCTGCGTGAATTTGCCCGCCATCTGCATTCACTCGAAGCCAGACAACGTGGCAAGCGCGTTTCGCTTCGGCAACTCGACAAAGCCAGCTGGCAAGCCGACTGCGGCGCTACGGGCGAGCTCGAGGTGAGCTATCTCGTCTATGCCTTCGATACCTCCGTTCGAGCAGCCTTTCTGGACAGCGGGCGCGGCTTCTTCAACGGAACCAGCCTGTTCCTGACTGCCGAGGGCCATCAGAACGAGCCGCACCGGATGCAGTTGCTCGGCTTGCCGTCGGGCTGGCAGGTGGCCACCGCATTGCCGCCATTGAAGGTCGATCCGCGCGGTCAGGGTTGGTATGTCGCCAGCGACTACGATGAATTGGTCGACAACCCGGTCGAGCTCGGCACTTTCTGGCGCGGCAGCTTCAGCGCGCACGGTGTCGTCCACGAGTTCGTGGTCAGCGGCGCCTTGCCCGATTTCGATGGCGACCGGCTGCTGGCCGATTCGAAGCGCATCTGCGAAGCCGAGATCGCGTTCTGGCATCCCAAGCTGCGGATGCCGTTCTCGCGCTATGTCTTTTTGCTCAACGCCGTCGAAGACGGTTATGGCGGCCTGGAGCATCGAGAAAGCACGGCTCTGATCGCAAACCGGCGTGACCTTCCCCAACGCGGAATGACGGAGCCGAACGAGGGCTACGTCAAGCTGCTGGGTCTGATCAGTCACGAATATTTCCACGCCTGGAACGTCAAGCGCATGCGTCCGGCCGAGTTCGGGCGCTACGACTATGCGCGCGAGAACTACACCGAGCTGCTGTGGTTCTTCGAAGGGTTCACCTCGTACTACGACGATCTGTTGCTGCGACGCTGTGGGCTGATCGACGATGTGACTTACCTGAAGCTGGTGGCCCGCACGATCAGTGGCGTGTTGGGTGCGCCAGGGCGCAAGCAGCAAAGCGTTGCACAGAGCAGCTTCGATGCCTGGGTCAAATATTACCGGCAGGACGAAAACACCGCCAATGCGACGATCAGCTATTACACCAAGGGAGCACTGGTTGCGCTGGCGATCGATCTGACGCTGCGCAGCGAAAAGAGCGGCAGCCTCGACGAGGTGATGCGGTCGCTTTGGTTGCGCAGTGCCGGCGGGCCGATCCGCGAAGCCGATATCGCGCAGGTCTTGTCAGACGTATCCGGGCGCTCGTTCGATGCCGAACTGTCCGCCTGGGTACATGGCACCGACGATCTGCCGCTGGCCGGGCTGTTTGAGCATGTCGGCATCTCGATGCAGCATGAGGCGGCGACACTGGCTGAGCGGCTTGGTCTGAAAGTCAACGAAAGCGCGTTGACTGGCGTGCGCATCGCTCAGGTTCTGCGCGACGGGCAAGGCGAAGCCTGCGGGATGTCGGCCGGTGACGAGGTGTTGGGTATCGACGATTGGCGGCTGCGCCGTCTCGATGATGCGCTGCGCCTGGCCAAGCCCGGCACAAGGGCGACGTGGCTTGTCGCGCGAGACCAGCATCTCCTGCGGCTGCCGTTCGTCATGCCGGAGGTGAAGTCGACCGGTGCGACCGGTGCGGTCAGGCTGATCGCCAAGACGGCACCGACGCGCACGATCGCTGCGTTGCAGAAGGCATGGCTGGCCGGTTGAATATCCGGGTCGGTTGGGGCGCGCGGGCGCTGCTCGGACTACTGCTGCTTCTGATCCATCTGGCCGCGGTCGAGCGTCTCGCTGCAGTTCTTGGCGCCTGGAAGAATCGCGCAGCCGAGGCGCCGCGCTTGCAGGTCGTCTATCTGCGTGAGATGGCACTGACCGACCCGCAGGCACTTCCGGCGGCTGGGTACCGCGCGCCGACACCGCACTTGATCCAGCCGGCGATCGAGCTGCCGATTGCTCTATTGGCGTCCGCTGATGCAGCAGCCATTGCGCTGGCCGCGCAGCCTGCATCGGCACCTGTCGAAGCGCAGCCCTCGGCTCTGCCGTCGCCCCCGGATGCTCCGATCGAGCCGATGGTTGCAAAAGATGAAGCACCCGCCGAATCGGCGGCGCTCGACGCGGTGCCGAACCGACCGGACCAATCCCCCCCTGAGTCGCAAAGCAACGCGCAAGCCTCCAAGTCGAATAGTGGCTCATTCGGAGCGCCCGATTTCGTGTGGCCGGCGTCGACCCGGCTGCGATATGTGCTGAGCGGCAACTACCGCGGAGAGGTGAGCGGCTGGGCGCAAGTGGAATGGGTCAACGCGGCGCCCCGCTACCAGGTCAATCTCGATGTGACGATCGGCCTGCCGTTTGCACCGCTGTACACCCGAGAGATGCGAAGTGATGGTCGACTTGACCGAGGTGGCCTGCATCCGCGCCATTTCCAGCAGGAAAGCAAACTGGCTTTTCAGCCGATGCGGCGGGTCGGAATCGCCATCGACCGCCAGACGATCACCGACGACGATGGCCGGCCATTGCCGACGAGCTTTGCCTCGGCGCAGGCCTTGCGCAGCACCGATCAACAGTCGACATTGCAGGACAGTGCCAGCCAGTTCGTGCAGATGACCTATCTGTTCACCACCCAACCGCAGCTGTTGACACCGGGCACGCGGATCGGCTTTCCGCTGGTGCTGCCCAGCGGGGTTCGCGACTGGGTCTACGAAGTCGGACAGAAAGAGACCGTCTACACCCGTTTCGGTCCGATCGACGCATTTCATGTCAAGTCGGCGGCGGGCCTTGCGCGCGGTAGTGACCAGTTGCTGGCCGAGGCCTGGTTTGCGCCGCGGCTGGCCTATTTGCCGGTGCGCCTTCGAATCGAGCAACACGCTGCCTTGTACCTCGACATGATTCTCGAACGCATTCCCGAACTGGCCGCGCCCTGAATCGCGCGCAGGTCTTTATAGTGGTTGATCTTCCAACCGACCCAAGGCACGACCATGACCCGTCAATTCATCCTGACCGAAGTGCGCGGCGAGTCCGCATTGAAGACCGGGCTGATCACGCTGAACCGGCCGAAACAGCTGAATGCCTTGAACGATGGCTTGATGGACGAGTTGGGTGAGGCGATGCTCGAGTTCGACGCCGATGATTGCATCGGCTGCATCGTGATCACCGGCAGCGAGAAGGCATTTGCCGCCGGTGCCGATATCGGTGCGATGTCGCAGTGGAGCTACATGGATGTCTACAAGAGCGACTACATCACACGCAATTGGGAGACGCTGCGACACGTCCGCAAACCGGTGATTGCTGCAGTGGCGGGATTTGCACTGGGTGGCGGCTGTGAACTCGCGATGATGTGCGATTTCATCATCGCCGCCGATACCGCCAGATTCGGCCAACCAGAGATCAAGCTCGGCATCATTCCGGGTGCCGGTGGCACGCAGCGCTTGCCACGCGCGATCTCGAAGGCCAAGGCGATGGACATGGTGTTGACCAGCCGGATGATGGATGCGGCGGAAGCCGAGCGCGCAGGGCTGGTTTCGCGTGTGGTGCCGGCGGCCGAATTGATGACCGTGACCTTGGCGGCGGCGCAAACCATCTGCGAGTTCAGTCTGCCCACCGTGATGATGGCCAAGGAATGCGTCAACCGCGCCTACGAGGGCCCGCTCGGCGAAGGCATGTTGTTCGAGCGCAGGATGTTTCACTCGACCTTCGCCACCGAGGATCAGAAGGAAGGCATGGACGCCTTCGTCAACAAGCGCAAGGCTGAATTCAAGCACCGCTGAGGCAGGTTGATCGCGCCTGATGGGCGCGATACTTCAAGGCTGCACCCAACTGCCTTTGCCACCCGCGAAGCGAGCCCTCCGATGTCCGTCAGCGTGCAATTCCAACCAGTCGATTTCGACCACACGCGCAGTGACCAGGGCGAAATGCTCGCGCTGCGCCAGCACCGGCGGCTGCGCGCCAATCGGCTCGCCGGGTGCGAGTGGCGCCAGGTAGTCTTGAGCGGCGCTGGTCAGCTTGATGCGTGTCCAGTGTGACGAGACGACAAGCCCGTCTTCAGCAACTTCGCAGACGATTCGGCAGCGCAACTGCCAGCCGAGGAGCCTTGACCACATGACCAGCATCGCCTGCGGCTCCTGGCTGAGCTGCGCGACCTTCTGCGCCCGTGAATCGGTGTAGAGCTGAAACTGGCGATTCTCGATGTCGACCTCGCGCAGCACGATGGTTCGCGCATCGACGCTTGCCGAACCCGTCTCATCGCTGCTCATCGTCGCGAGCACTGGCGTACGCCACTCATGATTGCGGTCAGCAGCGGCACTGGCCAGCTCGCACCAGAGCGCTGTCTCGATCTGGCTCAGATCGGTCAGGCGATTGCTCATCGACGCCTCGGGGTCAGCCTTCCTTGCGCAACGATGGGAACAGGATCACGTCGCGGATGCTCGGGCTGTCGGTGATCAGCATGATCAGCCGGTCGATGCCAATGCCGCAGCCACCGGTCGGCGGCATTCCGTATTCAAGCGCGCGGATGAAATCGGCGTCGTAATACATGGCCTCCTCGTCGCCGGCATCCTTGTTGGCCACCTGCGCCTGGAAACGCGCTGCCTGATCCTCGGCGTCGTTCAGCTCGGAGAAGCCGTTGGCGTATTCACGCCCGGTGATGAACAACTCGAAGCGCTCGGTAATCGCAGGGTCGGTGTCCGAAGCCCGAGCCAGCGGGCTGACCTCAACCGGATAATCGATGATGAAGGTTGGCTGCCAGAGTTTTTCCTCGACCACCGCCTCGAACATGCCGAATTGCAGTTCGGCCAGCGTCCAGTGCGCGGGCGGTTCTTCGCCCAGGGATTTGAGTCGGCTGTGCAACAGATCCCGATCCGCGGCTTCAGATTGGCTCAGTCCGGCGTGGGCGACCAGCGCGTCGCGTACCGAGAGGCGGGCAAACGGCTGATCCAGATGCACCGCCTTGCCGGCGTAGGTGATCGATGCCGATCCGGTGGCAGCGCGCGCCGCATGGCGCAGCACCTGCTCGGTGAAGTCCATCAGATCGTGATGGTTCCAGTAGGCCGCGTAGAACTCCATCATCGTGAATTCCGGGTTGTGCCGGACGCTGATGCCTTCGTTGCG
>JBDTQC010000060.1:0-11457 GCA_039932405.1 Ideonella sp. | reverse complement strand
GGCTCTGCTTCATCGAGCGCAGGTTGAAGAACAGCTTGCGCTGCGCCTTGGTGGTCGCAACCTTGACCATGCGCCAGTTCTTCAGGATGTACTCATGAATTTCGGCCTTGATCCAGTGCATCGCGTAGCTGACCAGGCGCACACCCTGCTCCGGGTCGAAGCGTTTGACGGCTTTCATCAGGCCGACATTGCCTTCCTGGATCAAGTCGCCATGCGGCAAGCCATAGCCGAGGTACTGACGCGAGATCGATACCACCAGTCTCAGGTGCGATAGAACCAACTGGCCGGCAGCCTGCAGGTCGCCATTTGCCCGCAACTGGCGACCAAGACTCAGTTCCTGCTCGGCGGTGAGCATGGGAATCCGGTTGGCCGCGCTGATATAGGCGTCCAGGTTGCCCAGCGAAGGCACCATGGCCCAAGGGTCGCGTACCGCAAGTGCCGTCGACCGACCGACGGGGGAGGGAAGAGTTGACAGGTTCATGATAGTCATAGACAGGCCGAACCTCCTTTCAGTTCCCTAATATTAGCACTCATCGAATGAGAGTGCTAACCGCGGTCCATCGTAAAACTCAACTGCGCAAGACGGATAGCCATGCCCGCTGCTCGGGAGTCAGCGCCTCGTCAGGCGTCAGCACCGAATATTGGAGTGCCGTTCGGATGTCCGGTTCCGCTTCGGGTAGCGGACTCGTCAACAGCTGATCGAGCAGTTGCCGGGCGCGTGCGACCGCTTCAGCATAGAGCGCAAAGATCGAGGCGACCGTCACGTGGCGGCTCGCGTCTTCCATCCAGCAGTCGTAATCGGTGACGATGCCGACCGTTGCATAGCAAATCTGCGCTTCTCTCGCCAAAAAGACCTCTGGAACGTTGGTCATGCCGACCAGCTGACAGCCCGCCTGGCGCATGAAGAGACTTTCTGCGCGGGTGCCCAGTCGCGGGCCCTCGACGCACGCGTAGGTGACATCGCGGTGCAGGCGATATCCCTTGCTGATGGCGCCGCGTTCGACCCAGTCGACCATGTTTGAACTGACGGGTCTGGCGGTCGACACGTGCGCGGCGACGCCCTTGCCGAAGAAACTCAGCTCGCGACGTCCGCGTGTCCAATCGAAATATTGGTTCGGTATCGCGAAGTCGCCGGGCGCGATGTCTTCAGTCAGGCTGCCGACCGCTGAAAACCCAAGGATGCGGGTGGCACCGGCACGCTTGAGTGCAAAGATGTTGGCGCGGTAATTGACCTCGTGCGGCAGCAATCGGTGGCCGGTGCCATGGCGGGCCAGAAATAGCAGTTCGTGCTCGCCGATTCGTCCGCGCCTGATAACCCCCGACGGCGCGCCGAACGGCGTCACCTGGTCGATTTCATCGTCGATTGTCATGCCCGGCAGCTCATAGATCCCGGTCCCTCCGATGATGGCCAACATGTTCTGCTCCCGGTTGCTGAATGGTTCATGGCGTCGCCCAGGGCGGGCAATCGATCGGCGCATTGTCGGCGAGCGCCGCGATTTCAGCGGTAGGCCTTGCCCAGTTCGTCGGGGCTGGCACCGCGCCAATAGCGCCAGCGCAGCCGCCACATCAGCCAGATCGTCGCCCAGACGCCGCGGGTTTCCCAGCGTCGGCCTGAAGTTGTCACCTTGCTGCGCAGGCGCAGCGGCCTGCCTTGTGGCAGGCGCAGCAGGCGGCATGACAACTCGATATCCTCCATCAGCCGTTGGTCAGGAAACCCGCCGGCCGCATCGAAACTGGCACGCCGAACGAACATCGCCTGATCCCCGGTGGCGATGCCGGTCCAGGCCGAACGCAGATTCATCAGCGCGGCAATCACCGGAAACATCCTCGAACGCCCGCTGATTCGGACGTCGAAACGTCCCCAGCGCGCGTCCGGATTTTTGGCCATCGCCTGGGCCAGCAGCGTGATGGCGTCCGGCGGCAGCACCGTGTCTGCATGCAGGAAAAGCAGCAGCTCGCCGCGGGCCTGTGCAGCCCCGGCGTTGAGCTGCCGGCCACGGCCGCGGCCCGACACGATGACCACATCTGCCCGGTCGCGCGCCAGCGACAAGGTCTGATCCTGGCTTATGCCGTCGACGACGATCAGTTCGGTGTCGAGCCGCGCCGCCTGGCGCGAGGCGTTCAGCGCATCCAGCGATGCTGCGATCCCGGCCTGTTCGTCGAGCACCGGAACGATGATCGACAGCCAAGGGTGCTTCAGATTGCCGGTCACGCCTAGATGAATCGGGAGATTGCTTCGTCGAGCACTTCGTCCAGTAGCCGCAGCAGCTCGGCCACGCTGACCGGTTTGGTCAGGTAACGAAGCGCACCTTCGGCCAGCGCGATGTCGACCTGCACGCCCAGCGCGTCGGCCGACACTACGATCACCGGAATGGCGGCTGTGGCCGGGTCGCTTTTGATGTGTCGCAGCAGATCCATGCCGTCGATATCAGGCAGGTTCATGTCGAGCAGGATGATGTCGGGTGGCTCACGTCGCAACGCGGCGATCGCGTCCAATCCATTCATCGACACCGTCATCTCGACTTGCGGCCGGCAGGCCAGTATTCCGCGCATCACCTCGATGTTGGTTTCGTTGTCCTCGATGTAATGGACGATGCGCCGGTGGTACTCGAATGGCGTCGATGTTTCGGCGCCGAGTTCCTGGCGCACGGTGTCAGCTGCGCTGGCCTGCGGCAGAGTCAGGAAAAACGTCGAGCCGACGCCCGCGGTGCTTTCGGCGCGCAGGCTTCCGCCCATCCATTCGGCCAGGCGCTTGCTGATCACCAGACCGATTCCAGTGCCTTCGAGGTTGGATCGCTCGCGCCCCAGGCGGTTGAACGGCTGGAACAGGGCGTCGAGCTGAGCGGCATTCATGCCCAGGCCGGTATCTCGAAATTCCAACGTGACGTGGGTTGCATCCTGCCGCGCCGAGATTTCGATCTTGCCGTAGTCGGTGTTGTATTTGACCGCGTTCGACAACAGGTTGATCAGAATCTGCTTCACCCGGGTGATGTCGCCGACCACCGCGACCGACCCGGCATCGAAATCGCGTTTGATGACGATGCCGCGTTTGGCCGCATCGCCCTCGATCAGTGAAACCGAGGCCTCGACGAGTGATTCGAGATCCAGGTTTTCCTTTTCCAACCGAACGTTGCCGGATTCGATGCGCGACAGATCGAGCACGTCGTTGATCATGTCCAGCAGGTGCCATCCGGCCTGCTGGATCTGCACCACCCACGGTCGCTGGCCGCTGGTCAAAGGCGCGCGGTCGTCGAGTTCGAGCAACTGGGCAAAGCCGAGAATCGCGTTCAGCGGGGTGCGCAGTTCGTGGCTCATTCTGGAGAGGAATTCATTCTTCGCGAGGTTGGCGGACACCGCCTGTTCGCGCTCCCGTTCGGCCTCGACCAGTTTCAGATGCTCGGTGATGTCTTCCATCACGCCAACGAGCCGACGCGGATGCCCTTCGCTGTCGCGCAGCAGGGTCAGACTCGACTGAACCCAGACCAGATCGCCGTTCTTGCGGATCACCCTGCAATGGCCGCGGTGCATCGCGATCTCGCCTTCCAGCAGTTGTCGGGTCGAGCGGCGCTCGACCTCGATGTCGTCGGCGTGCAGATAGTCGAACAAATCCATGCGCAGCAACTCGTCGTTGGCATAACCCGTCAATTTGCTGAAATGCGGATTGACGTGCTGCAACTGGCCATCCAGGTTGGTGTAGACGACCCCGATCGGTACGTTGTTGAAAATGTTGCGAAAGCGCTGTTCGCTTTCGCGCATGGCGGCTTCCGCCTGTTCGCGTTCACGGACCTCCTCGACCAGCGCGACCGTGCGTTCGGCCACTGCCGCCTCGATGCGCCGGGCCCGACCGGTCATTCCGAGCAACAATGCGCCGAACATGGCACTGAGCACGATGCCCACGGCCGACACGATCCAGTTGTGTCCGATGTCGTGGCCGACCAGCACCGCATCCGAGGTGCCGATGCGGATCGTCCAGTTTCGATCGGCAAAGGCAACAGGCTTGTCCCAGCCCAGCGCGTAGCGCCGGCTTTCGCAGCCCTCCGGCCCGGCCAGGCGCACCGGCGAGATGATCCTGGCGTTGTCGATGATGCAGACCGACAACTCCGCAGGCAGGCTGGCAAACGCCGCCGCCAGCAGATCGTCCATCCGCAGGGTCACGAAGACGACGCCTCGAAAGGCCCGCCGCCTGGCCGAGGGGTCGGTCGGTGCGCCGTTGAACAGACCTCGATAGACCACGATACCGGTCTGGCGACTGGCTTGTGAATCCTGCGACAGCCTGAACCCGCCGGTGGCCGCCGCCCGATCGGATCTCATCGAGCGTTCGATCGCATCGCGCGCCTGCGGTATTGACAGCGCGTTGATACCCAGCGCGGTGGAATTGCTCGCCGATGGTTCGATGTAGCGGATGGCCACCACATCACCGGTCGGCTGCGCACCGCCCGTGCTGCCTGGAACAACACGATCGTGCACCGTGTACTTGGGCAGGCCGTCGGCCCGCGCTTCGTCTTCGAGTTCGGCAATCTCGCTGCGCTTCGCGTAGGCGCTGAATCCGAGGGCTTGAATATGCGTCGGGGCCTGGAGCCACGACTCGGTTGCGCGCCGCCACTCTTGCTGCGTGAGCTTCGTCGACGCAACAAAGACGCTGTGCATTGCCTCAAGCGCGAGCAGCGGACGTTGCAGCTGCAGATCCAGCAAGGCGGCTGCATTCATCGCCTCGCGTTCGAACCCGCCCCTCACACGGGCCTCTTCGAGGTGCTTGAGTTGCACCGCACCGACGGTCAGCAGCGCGAGCAGGGTCAGCATGCTGATGCCCATCACGGTTCGCCGGGGCGCCCATTCGCTGCGCGGTTGACCGAGCAAGGTCAACGCGATCGGCGCCATCAACAGCACGCCCAGGGTTTGCGCAGTCCACCAGTTCAGCCAGATGAGCAGCCATTGTGAAAATCCGATGGCCTGGCTCACGCCAAGCGACAGCAGCGCAGCGGTTGCCCCCACGCTGCACGCGACAAACCCGCCAAGGCCGAAGAACAATGCGATGTCACGCGGCTCGGTGAGCGCCAGCGGCTGGTCGACATGGCGCTCCACCAGGCGAGCGCCAAGCCAGGCTTGCCCGACCGTTCCGGCCGCTATGCCCAGCGCCGCCAGCACACTCGAGTTCCCGGCAATGTCCAGGCGTGCCAGGGTCAGTTGCAGCAAGAGTGCACCGATCGATACGCCGATCAGTCCGGCGCGGCCATTGCACAGCGCGAAAACCAGCGCGAGGCCGGCCACCGGATCCAGCGGAGAAGGGTAGCTGAGCGGGGTTGTCAGGCGGTCATAGATCAGGCCCACCGCCAGCACGCTGATCGCCGCAATCGCCGCCGCGCGCAGCGTTGGCGTTGCGGCGATCCGCCCCCACGAGGCCAGGCGTTTGGTGACGGCTTCCATGCGCCTGGGCAGGACAGGCTAGACGTTGAACAGGAAGTTCATCACGTCACCGTCCTTGACGATGTAATCCTTTCCCTCGGCGCGCATCTTGCCGGCTTCCTTGGCGCCTTGTTCGCCGTGGTGGCTGACGAAATCGTCGAAAGCGATGGTCTGCGCACGGATGAAGCCACGTTCGAAATCGGTATGGATCACGCCGGCAGCCTGCGGGGCGCTGTCGCCGACATGGATCGTCCAGGCGCGCACTTCCTTGACGCCGGCCGTGAAATAGGTCTGCAGACCGAGCAGCGTGAATGCAGCGCGGATCAGCCGGTTCAAACCCGGTTCGTCCTGCCCCATCTCCTGCAGAAATAGCAATCGGTCTTCATCATCCATGTCGGCCAGCTCAGCCTCGGTCTTGGCACAGATCGCAACCACCGGCGCATTCTGGCGTTGCGCGTAGTCGCGCAACTGGTCGAGATAGGGGTTGTTCTCGAACCCGCTTTCGTCGACGTTGGCGACAAACATGGCCGGCTTGGCGGTGATCAGACACATCGGCTTGAGGACGGCCAACTCTTCCTTGCTGAAGGCGATGCCGCGCACCGGCAGGGCCTGATTCAGCGCGGTCTGGCATTTCTGCAGCACATCCACCAGCCGGGCGGCCTCTTTGTCGTTGCCGGACTTGGCCGCTTTCAACGAGCGCTGCAAGGTCTTGTCGACGGTCGCCAGGTCAGCCAGACACAACTCGGTCTGAATCACTTCGATGTCGGAAACCGGATCGACCTTGCCGGCAACGTGAATGACGTTGTCGTCGACGAAACAACGCACCACGTTGATGATGGCGTCGGTCTCGCGAATGTGCGCCAGGAACTGGTTGCCGAGGCCTTCGCCCTTGCTGGCACCAGCCACCAAGCCTGCGATGTCGACGAATTCGACGATCGCAGGGACGATCCGCTCGGGCTTGACGATCTGCGCCAGCGTTTGCAGACGCGAATCGGGCAGTTCGACCACGCCGACATTCGGCTCGATGGTGCAGAACGGATAATTCTCTGCAGCGATGCCCGCTTTGGTCAACGCGTTGAAAAGAGTGGACTTGCCGACATTGGGCAGTCCCACGATGCCGCATTGCAGGCTCATTGGGGTCTTTCGGCGTGGCAGGTAAGTAAGCTTCGATTTTAGGCGGTAGGCTCTGTGTTGCCATTCGCCATCCCATCCATTGATCTCTCAGGAGTGCCGAAGATGACCGGGTTGATTCGCCTGTTGCCCCATTCCAAGGATCTGGGTGGTGGTTTTTTCGTCCGCCGGTTGCTGCCATCCGCGCAGCGCCAGGCGGTCGGCCCGTTTGTCTTCTTCGATCACTTCGGACCGATCACGGCGCAGCCCGGTGACGACCATGATGTTCGCCCGCACCCGCACATCGGCCTGGCAACCGTCACCTACCTGTTCGACGGCGCCATGATGCACCGCGATTCGACCGGCATCGAACAGCGCATCGAGCCTGGTGCCGTCAACTGGATGACGGCCGGCAGCGGCATCGTGCACTCGGAGCGCACACCGGCCGATCTGCGTGAGCTTGCCCACACGACGCATGGCGTGCAATTGTGGGCGGCACTGCCGCTGGCTCACGAAGAAGACGACTGCGCGTTTCAACATGCGCCGGCTGCTTCGATTCCCGAAGTCCAGATCGGTAATGCGCGGGTTCGCGTGCTGATCGGCGAAGCTTTTGGCGTGGTTTCACCGGTCAAGACGGTCTCGCCCACGCTCTATCTCGATCTGCAACTGGCCGCAGGCGGATCAATGGTTCTGGCAGCCCAGGAACACGAGCGTGCCCTGTACGGCGTGGACGGCGGTTTTTCGGTCGATGGCGAGGAGATTGCTCCGTACACCCTGCTGATTCTCGAGCCGGGCAGCAGCCCGGGTGTGCGCAGCGAGTCGGGCTGCCGGCTGGTGATGATCGGCGGTGCGCCGTTGGGACATCGACACATCTGGTGGAATTTCGTCAGCAGCAGTCGTGAACGCATCGAGCGGGCCAAGGATGACTGGGTGGCGCAGCGCATGGGTCAGGTCGCGGGCGATGCCGAATTCATCCCGCTGCCTGCGCGCTGATGCACAGCGCGCGCGGCTTGGCGATGAAGTCCTGTGATGTCGAGGTGCGAGGCGCCGGAATCGTCGGTTCGTGCCTTGCCTTGTCGTTGGCCCGACTTGGCCTGAGCGTCCGGCTGCAGGGCGAACCGATGTCGAACATGGCCGGCCCAGACGTGCGTGCCTTCGCGCTCAATGCTGCATCGGTGCGGTTGCTGCAAGATCTGAAGGTATGGGCCGATCTGCCGGTTCATTCCCGAACGCCAGTGCGCGAAATGGCGGTGCAGGGTGACGCACCGGGGTCGATGCTCGAGTTCTCCGCGTGGCAACAGCGGCTTGGCGAGCTGGCCTGGATCGTCGATGCACCGGCACTCGAGGCCGCTCTGTCCGCCGCGCTGCGGTACGCGCCGCATGTCGAGCAGGTTTCGGACAGCAACCCGGTTGCGCAGTCGGGTGTGGCACTGACGGCGCTGTGTGAAGGCAAGCACTCGAGCAGCCGAAGTGGCCTGGGTGTAACGGTTGATCGGCGCGACTATGGCCACTCGGCCATTGCCGCGCGGGTTTGTGCTGATGCACCGCATCACGGTCGTGCGCGCCAATGGTTCAGGGCACCGGACATCCTGGCGCTGCTGCCGTTCGACATGCCGACGCCAGGCCACTCGTACGCCATCGTCTGGTCGATGCCCGATCAGCAGAAGGAAGAGCTGATGCAGCTGCCCGACGCCGAATTCGCGGCCCGGCTGTCAGACGCCGCGGGCGAGCGGCTGATTCTGGTATCCAGGCGTGCGTGCTGGCCGCTCGGCAGGGCCGAGGCGCAACGTTGGTGCGGCCCGGGGTGGGTGCTGCTGGGGGACGCGGCGCATGTTGTGCATCCGCTGGCCGGTCAGGGCCTGAATCTGGGTCTGGCCGATGTCGCAACCCTGACCCGGGTGGTTGCCGAACGCGAACCGTGGCGATCGCTGGGCGACGAAAAGTTGCTGCGCCGTTATGTGCGAGAACGCGCCGCGCCCACTCAGGCTATGACCTTGGTGACCGATGGCCTGTTGAACCTGTTCTCCCATCCAGACCCGATCTTGCGCGAACTGCGCAATCGCGGACTGGGTCTGGTCAATCGACTGGCGCCTCTGAAACGCTGGCTCGCCGATCGGGCGCTGGACAGTTGATCGGCCGACGCGGCGACGTGGGTCGCGCCGCGGAATACCGTGATCTCTTGCCATACCCAGACGCGGGTGGCGCTGTCTGCCAATAACCCGGCTGAGAGCTTTCAGCGTTGAAAATGGCGACAATCAGCGGATTGTCGCGTTGCGCGATGCTCGAAAGGTCAGTCGAATGAAGTCCGTTGCTCTGCGCCGCTTGTCCCTCGTCGTGGTTTGTCTGGCCAGCTTGCTGGGCAGCCAATGGGTGATCGCGCAGGACGCGGTCATCCGTAAGGCGTTAGCCGACCGCTTTCCCGATTTTCCGAAAATCGACGAGGTGAGCAAGACCCCGGTGCCAGGGCTGTACGAAGTGCGCATGGGCAACAACATCTTCTACTCCGACGAGCAGGGCAACTACCTGATCGAAGGGGTGATGGTCGATACCAAGACGCGCGCCAACCTGACCGAGGCGCGGCTCGACAAACTCAATGCGATCGATGTCTCGACCTTGCCGTACAAGGATGCAATGGTCTTCAAGCAGGGCAATGGCAGCCGCAAGCTGGTGATCTTTGCCGATCCGAACTGCGGCTACTGCAAGAAGTTCGAACGCGATCTGCTGCAGGCCAAGGACGTGACCGTCTATACCTTTCTGTACCCGATCCTGGGCAACGATTCGGCAGACAAGAGCCGCAACATCTGGTGTGCCAAGGACAGCGCCAAGACCTGGCGCGCCTGGATGGTCGACGGCGTCACGCCGGCCCGCTCGGGTGCCGACTGCGACACTTCCGTGCTGCAGCGCAATACCGAGTTGGGCCGCAAGCACCGAATCAACGGAACGCCAGCCCTGTTTTTCGAAGACGGCAAACGCGTTCCCGGTGTCATGCCCCTCGAGGCGCTGGAGAAGCAACTCGCCCTGAGTCGCCCGAAGGGTTGACAATCAGAACCGGCTGACTCGTTCGTTGTGCGGGCGGGTTGGCGGTGATGGTCTTGTCACCGTCTTGTCTTGAATAATGCCTAAACTGTCGGAATGACCCTTGATGCGGCTTCCGATGGAGTGATCCAGCCGACGACGGCTGAGACTACTGAATCTGACCGACTGCCGCCGCTGCTCAACCGCGAACGGGCGATCCTCGAGTTCAACCGTCGGGTGCTCGCCCAGGCATGCCGCAGCGATGTGCCCATCCTCGAGCGATTGCGCTATGTGTGCATCGTGTCGTCGAACATGGACGAGTTCTTCGAGGTTCGCTATGCCGACTACCTGAACGCCGCACGCATGCCCGGGTCCGCGGTATCGGCCGGCGAGCTCGAATCGATCGCCGCAGAAGCGCATACGCTGATCGACGACCAGTACAAGGTGTTCAACGACGAAGTGATGCCGCTCTTGCAGCATCGTGATGTCGTGATCCTGAACCACGCCGATCGCAACCCGGCTCAGCGGGCCTGGGTTGCCCAGTTCTTCAACGGCCAGGTCCGGCCATTGCTGGTTCCGGTGGGGCTCGATCCGGCGCATCCATTTCCGCAGGTTGCCAACAAGTCGCTGAACTTCATCGTCCGGTTGGGCGGCAAGGACGCCTTCGGGCGCCACAACACGATTGCCATCGTCAAGGTTCCGCGCGTGCTGCCGCGGGTGATTCGCCTGCCACACGAACTGGCCGATGGAAAACAGGTGTTCGTGTTGCTGACCAGCGTGATTCGCGCGCATCTCGGTGAACTGTTCAATGGTCGCGAGGTCGAGGCGTTTTCGCAATTCCGGGTGACCCGCGATTCCGATCTGGAAATCGACGAGGCCGATGTCGCGAACCTGCGTCAGGCCTTGCGTTCAGGACTGACCACCCGACACTACGGCGACGCGATCCGGATGGAGGTCGTCAGCACCTGTCCGGCCGAGTTGTCGGAGTTCCTGCTGAAGCAATTCGGTCTGCCGGAACTGGCGCTCTATCGCGTCAATGGCCCGGTCAATCTGGGTCGTTTGAACCAGTTGATCGATCAGGTCGATGAGCCGTCGGAAGGCGACCAGGCCAGCGATTCGGTGCCGCTGCATTTCAGCCGCTACGAACCGGTCTGGCCGAAACGCTCGTTGCCTCTGGGCGAGTCGATCTTCGAGCGCCTGCAGCAGCGTGACATTCTGTTGCACCAGCCGTTCGAATCGTTCGAGCCGGTGGTGCAGTTCCTGCGCGAAGCGGTGCAAGATCCGGATGTGCTGGCAATCAAGCAGACGATCTACCGCACCGGCAGCGATTCGCCATTGATGGTGCTGTTGATCGAGGCGGCGCGGCGCGGCAAGGAAGTGATGGCGGTGGTCGAGTTGAAGGCCCGGTTTGACGAAGAGGCGAATATCAACTGGGCGGAGCGTCTCGAGGCGGTCGGAGTGCAGGTGGTGTACGGCATCGTCGGGCTCAAGACGCACGCCAAATTGTTGCTTGTCACGCGCCGCGAGGCGGCATCGGGCGGGCTCCGCCTGCGCCGATATGTGCATTTCTCGACTGGAAACTACAACCCGAAAACGGCCAAGTTGTACACCGATATCGGCATGTTGACGGCAGATCGAGACCTCACATCAGATGCTGACGCTGTTTTCCAGCAATTGGCCAGCCTCGGCAAGACGCGCCCTTTGCGCTCTTTGCTGCAGGCACCGTTCACGCTGCATCGGCGGCTGCTGCAGCACATCGCCCAGGTTGCTGCTGCGGCGGTGCAGGGCCGGCGCGCGCGCATCGTCGTCAAGGTGAATGCCTTGACGGATACCGGCTTGATCGAGGCGCTGGTTCGCGCGGGGCAAGCGGGGGTTGCGATCGATCTGGTGGTACGCATGAGAGGTGTCTCCGGGTTGGTCGCGCGGACA
>JBDTQC010000059.1:0-11807 GCA_039932405.1 Ideonella sp. | reverse complement strand
CTGGCCAACCTGCCAGTGGTCGCCGATCTCGCCCAGCCCGATCGCGTCGGCCGTCACCTGGTGCCGACGCATCAGCTCCCAGGCCTTTGTCGTATCGTCGTCTGCGCCGAAGCGCTTGACCTGAAAATGGTGCCCGAGGAAGTCGGCCTCGAAGGTGAAATCCTGTTTCGAGGAGCCGAGCGAAATGGTTACGACCTTTTTCATTGTGTTGTCTCCGTGGCGGCGGTTCAGGCCTTGGCCGCAGGCTTGCGGCCAGCCCGCGCGGCAGTGGCGGTTTTTGCAGTGGCCGATTTTGCAGCGGCTGACTTGGTGGCGGTCGTCGCACCCGCCTTGCGCGGCCGGCTGGGCGGCTTGGCAGGCTTGACCTCCGCGTGCTGCTCGGGTGGCAACAAGCGGCCGATCATCTCTTCACATTGCGCCTGCGTCATATAGCGTGGTACCGGGTATCCGGTGTGGGCTTCATGAAGCGCTGCCTTGGCCAGCGCAGGGATGTCGTTCTTGCGCAGCGCTTGCAGGTAGGTCGGGATGTCGAGATCGCGATTGAGCGCATCGACGCCATCTAGAAATTTTTCCGCCAGCGAATCCTCATCCTCGGATTCTTCGCCGAGTCCGGCTCGCACGGCCAGCCGAGCCAGGCGACCGATGACGGCCGGTGCCGAGTAGCGCAACACGTGCGGCAGCACGATGGCGTTCGCCAGGCCGTGGGGGGTGTGGTATTGCCCGCCGAACTGGTGTGCGATGGCGTGCACGTAGCCGACGTTGGCGCGGGTGAATGCAATTCCGGCATAGGTCGAGGCGAGCGACATGTTCTCGCGCGCCTTCAAATTGCTGCCTTCACTGTAAGCCGTGCGCAGATTTTCGAAGATCAGCCCGACAGCAGCCAGCGCCATCCCATCGGTGGCGGGCGTGCTCCAGTTGCCCAGAAATGCCTCCACGGCGTGCGTCAAGGCGTCGATCCCCGTTGCAGCAGTGACGGCGGGTGGCAGGCCAGTCATCAGATTGGGATCGAGTGCCGCCATCTTCGGCACGATCCGGGTGTCGACGATGACCACCTTGCTGTGCCGATCAGGGTCTGAAATCACCGCCGCCACCGTCACTTCGGAGCCGGTTCCGGCCGTGGTGGGAACCGCATAGATCGGCGCCGGACTGCGCAGACCCTTGAAATATCCGGCCAGCGATCGCAGCGACTTGCCCGGGTTGGCGATCGAGATCGCGATCGCCTTCGAGGCGTCCATCGAAGATCCGCCGCCGAAGGCGATGATCGCGTCGCAGCCATGCTCGCGGTAGAACTCGATGCCGCGCTCGATCAATGGAATGGGTGCGTCCGGCGTGATCTCGTCGAACACGACATACTCGCAGCCGCCCGCGGTCAAGGCGTCGGTCAGATCCTTCAGCAAGCCCAGCTTGGAAATGATCTTGTCAGTGACGATCAGCAGCTTGCTGTGCCCGAAGCCTGCAACCGACTGCCCGAGGCGGCCACTCGAACCGGGGCCGACCAGCAGCGTGGGCTGCGGGATCGGCAGGAACCGCGTCACCATGCCGGCGCCCTTCATCAGCATGCCAAGGCCGGTGGCACGAGTCGACTCGGGGATGAAATCAAGCATGGTCACTGTCTCTTTCGTGATTGATGAGCGATTCCGCGACCGTGAATCCGGCAGGGCACCATCATGCCAGCCTTCCCGGTCGATCCGGTGTGCCTGGCCGTGCTTTGGGGCAATCGCCCTAAAAGCCGAAATTGCAACGGTGCGTGTTTTCGACGCCTGGTGTGCAGGTGCGGCCTGAAATACAAGCGCAGTCGATTGCTTAACAGCACATCGGCAGCTTCTGATGAACGCCGTCGAGCACCGCCCGAATCCCGCTAAGGGGTAGGCCGGCCTTCCGGATCCGCCAACC
Source organism: Ideonella sp. (assembly GCA_039932405.1). Taxonomy (GTDB): domain Bacteria; phylum Pseudomonadota; class Gammaproteobacteria; order Burkholderiales; family Burkholderiaceae_C; genus Ideonella_A. The sequence goes on along the minus strand of JBDTQC010000059.1, from coordinate 9,914 downwards.
CGAACTGATCCGCACCGTCGACAGCCTTGGTCTCCATGGCGGTGAACAACTCGGTGAAAGCCATCGGCACCGGGTTGGTTGTTGCGGAAGCGTGAGCCTGATAGCCAAACGGGATGTCGAGGGTGGGCTGTCGCATTGACGGAGCACATCGACATGATGTCTCAAGCGGGCCGTCTCGATCTCCAAGGAGATGGTGGCGCGTTTCTTCCTTGCAGACCACGGCGTGGCTTGACGCGAGGACACTCAGTGCCAATGGGCCGGGGTTCGGGTTTCCCCAGCTGACAAGTATTGGCGAATCCTTTAGCGTATACGTTAATGGATCCTCAAAAGAATTCCCGCCCGGCTTCTCCGGAAAGTGCAGAGACGCCGCGCATCAGTCTGGATGCGCTGAGCTTCGTTGGCGCTGGGCTGGTGCGGCCGGAGTGTGTGCTGGCCAACGCAGCCGGTGAGCTGTTCACCGCCGACTGGCGCGGTGGTGTCGCACACTTGCGGGCCGACGGCAGCTCCATGCTCTACACCGGCCCTGGTCCCGACGGTCTGCAACTCAAGCCCAACGGCTTGGCGCTGCTGCGCGACGGCAGTTTCCTGATCACCCATCTCGGCGACCTTCACGGCGGCGTATTCCGCATCGAGCGCAACGGCCAAGTGACGCCGTGGTTGCAGCGCGTCGACGGCGTCGATCTGCCACCGACCAACTTCGTGGTCGAAGACCGCGCAGGGCGCTTCTGGGTCACCGTCAGCACGCGGCTGATGCCGCGGGCACTCGGCTATCGGCGCGAGTGCAACGACGGCTTCATCGTGCGCGTCGACGATCGCGGCGCCGCCATCGTTGCCGACGGCCTGGGCTACACCAACGAAGTCGCCGTCGATCCGAGTGGCCGCTGGTTGTACGTCAACGAAACCTTCGCGCGTCGAATGTCGCGCTTTGCGCTGCACCAAGACGGCTCGCTGGGCGTGAAGGAAGTGGTCACCGAGTTCGGCGCCGGCACCTTCCCCGATGGCCTGGCTTTCGACGTTGAGGGACACGCCTGGGTGGTCAGTATCGTCAGCAATCGGCTGCTGCGCGTCGCACCCGACGGCACGCCGACACTGTGGCTGGAAGATGCAGACGAACAACATCTGAGCCGTGTCGAGGCGGCTTACCAAGCCGGCACCATGGGCCGCGCGGAACTCGACGGAATCCGCAGCCGCAGCCTGCGCAACATCTCCAGCATTGCCTTTGCCGGTGCCGATCGCCGCACCGCGGTGCTCGGCTGCCTGCTGGGCGAACGCCTGGCATGCTTGCGACTGCCAGTGGCCGGCCTGGAACCCATCCACTGGAACTACCGATGAGCCAGCCTGCCGCCGCGGCCGGCTCCATGGTCGATCTCGCCTACGAGCAGATCCGACGGCGCATCCTCGACAACCAATGGCCGCCGGGGCATCGGGCACTCGAGCAGGAAGTGGCCCTGGCGCTGGGCATGAGCCGCACGCCGGTGCGCGAAGCCATGGTCCGGCTGTCCAAGGAAGGACTGGTCGAAGTGATACCACGCCATGGCATGCGGGTGCTGCCGGTGTCGCCGACCGACATGCGCGAGATCTACGAGATCCTGGCGGCGCTGGAAGGCATGGCGGTCGAGATCCTTGCGGGCCGCAAGCCATCGGACGCCGAGTTGCAGCCGCTGATCGACTCGACCCGCGCAATGGACCGTGCCTTGAAGGTCGACGACCTGGACGCCTGGGCTGCCGCCGATGAGCAGTTTCACGGTGCCTTGATCGAGTTGGCGGGCAACCGCCAGCTGCAGGTCACGGTGCTGAACTACTGGGATCGAGCCCACCGTGCGCGCATGTTCACGCTGAAGCTGCGGCCCAAGCCGGTGAATTCGACCAAGGAACACATGCAGATGGTCGAACGCCTGCGCGCCGGCGATGTGCAAGGGGCTTCATTGGTCAACCGCCACCACCGCGAACGCGCGAGCCGAGAGCTGCTGGCCATCTTCGAGCGTTTCCGACTCAATCAGCTTTGACCGAGGGATATCCCGTGAGCAACACTACTCCATTCGACATCTGCGTCCTGCCGGGCGATGGAATCGGTGTCGAAGTCATAGCCGCCACCTTGCAGATCCTTGAAAAGGTGCAGCGTGATGCCGGCTTCAGCCTGCGATTTGCCAGCTATCCGGCTGGGGCGAAACACTTCAAGGCCAGCGGCGAGGCCCTTCCTGCGGCCACGCTGGCGGCGGCGCGCAAGGCCGACGCCATCCTGTTCGGCGCCATGGGCTGGCCGGAGATCCGCTACCCCGATGGCACCGAGATTGCTCCGCAACTCGATCTGCGGGTCGAACTCAGCTTGTATGCCGGCGTGCGCCCGGCGCGCGCGATTCCTGGCATCAAGTTGCCGCTGGCCGACCCGCGGTCTCGCAACATCGATCTGGTGGTGGTGCGCGAATCGACCGAAGGGCTGTTCGCGTCCCGAGGCAAAGGCGTCATCGAGGGCGACCGCGAAGCACGCGACACGATGGTGATCACGCGCGCCGGCTCGGAGCGTGTGCACGACTTCGCCTTCCGACTCGCGCAGCGCCGCAAGGCCAAGGGCAGCCCGGGACGCGTGACCTGCGTTGACAAGGCCAACGTGTTCCTGTCGATGGCGTTTTTTCGCAAGATCTTCGACGAGCGCGCGCTGGCATTTCCCGACATCGAGGCCCGTCACAATTACATTGACGCCACGGCGCTGGATCTGATCCGCAAGCCCTGGGACTTCGATGTGCTGGTCACCGAAAACATGTTCGGCGACATCATTTCGGACCAGACTGCGGCGTTGGTCGGCGGCATGGGCATGGCGCCTTCGGCCGATGTCGGCGATCAGCACGGCTTGTTCCAGCCGTGCCACGGCTCGGCACCGGATATCGCAGGCCAGGGCAAGGCCAACCCGACCGCCACCATCCTGTCTGCAGCATTGATGCTCGACTGGCTTGCCGAGCGCAACGGCAACGATGCGCTTGCGCAGGCTGCAAGGCGCATCGAACGTGCTGTCGACGAGGTGTTCGGGTCGGGCCGCGTGTTGCCGTTTGAACTCGGTGGCACCGATGGCACGGCGGCAATCGCTGCAGCGGTTGCTTCCAACCTCTGAGGCGACACTGCCGTGGCTCAGCTTCGTGTTCTAGGTGTCGGTGCTGGTTATTTCAGCCAGTTTCAATACCTGGGCTGGCGCAACATCGAGGCGGCGCAATGCGTGGCGATCGTCAACCGCGATGTCGCCAAGGCGCAGGTGCTGGCCGATCGCTTCGGCATTGCCAAGGTCTACGCCGATTTGGAGGAGGCGCTGGACAGCGAGCGCCCTGACCTGGTCGACGTGATCACACCGCCGCCAACGCACCGCGAATTCGTTATGAAGGCGATGGCGCGAGGCGTTCCGGTGATTTGCCAGAAACCGTTCGGTACCTCGTATGCTGATGCGTTGGCGATCACTGAATCAGCTGAAGCCGCCGGCGTGCCGCTGATCGTGCATGAAAACGTCCGCTGGATGCCGTGGTATCGCGAAGCCAGGCGATTGATCGATCACGGCAGGTTGGGAACGCTGCATTCGGTTGCCTTCCGGCTGCGCCCGGGTGACGGTCAGGGGCCGCATGCCTACCTGGATCGACAACCCTATTTCCAGCAGATGCCGCGCCTGCTGGTGCTCGAGACGGCCATTCACTGGATCGATACCTTCCGCTACCTGATGGGCGAGGTAAAAGGCGTCTATGCCCAGCTGCGCCGCATCAACCCGGCAATTGCCGGTGAAGATGCCGGCTATTTGGTCATGGCGTTCGACAACGCTGCCACTGGACTGTTCGATGGCAACCGGCTCAACGATCACGTCGCCACCAACCCGCGGCGCACGATGGGTGAGATGTGGCTGGAAGGGTCTGCCGGCGTGCTGCGCCTGGATGGCGACGGGCGGCTCTGGTGGAAGCCGCATCAGCTGGACGAGGTAGAACACCTCTACAACCGCGGCCCCGACGACACCTTTGGCGGCGGCGCCTGCGAGTGGCTACAGCGCCATGTGGTGCGCCACTTCGCCGAACACACCCCGCTGGAAAACACCGCCCGTGACTATTTGGTGAATCTGCGTGTGCAGGAGGCCGTGTACCGCTCGGCTGCGCTTGGCCAGCGCATCGCAATCGATGAATTCAACCCGCTGCAGCCCCAGGCGTTCGGCCTTGGCACGGCACCTTCCTGACCTTAGGAGACAAACCCATGAATCGCAAACATTTCGTCGTGCACCTTGTTGCTGCCGCTGCAACCCTCGCGCTGGCAGGGCCGGTCGCCGCACAGACCATGCTCAAGTTCAGCCACACCGACCAGCCTGGCGGACTGCGGCAGAAGGCGGCTGAATTGTTCGGCCAGAAGGTCGAGCAATACACGCAAGGCCGCTACAAGGTGCAGGTTTATCCAGCCGGCCAGCTGGCCAACGACCCCAAGGCAGTGGAGCAGTTGCAGCTGGGCGGCATCGACTTCACGGTCAGCGGTACTGGCACCTATGCCACGCATGTTCCGACCTTGAACCTGACGGCGCTGCCATACCTGGTCGAGAGCTATGAACAGGGCTGGAAGCTGTACGACGAATCGAAATGGCTGAAGGAGCAGTTCGCGAAGGCGCCTGCCAAGGGGTTTCGCTGGCTGTCGACCTTCGAGGCCGGCTTTCGAAGCATGACCACCAAGGAGCCGCTGAATGCGCCGGCGGATGCCAAGGGCAAGAAGCTGCGCAGTTTTCCCAACGAGATGATGCGCTGGACGCTGGAATCGATCGGCTTCAACCTGGTCATCATGCCGCTGCCCGAGGTTTATCTGGCCATCCAGCAAGGCGCGGTGAGCGGCCAGGAAAACCCGGTGGACACGATCTACGCCAACAAGTTCTATGAGGTCGCACCCTACGTCACTCTGACCCGGCACGTGTACAGCCCGATTCCGTTGACCATCTCCGAGAAGACATGGCAGAAGCTTTCGCCGGCCGATCGTGAAGCGGTCAGCAAGGCGGCGGTGGAAGCTGCCGACTTCAGCCGCAAAGCTGTGCGCGACGCGGTGGACATGCAACTGACCGAGATGAAGGCCAAGGGCGCCAAGATCGCTTACCCGAACATTGCGGCGTTTCGCGAGTCCGTGCAACCGGTCTACGCGAAGGCCAAGGAGAAGTACGGCGCCGACGTCGACGCCATTCTTGCCGACGCGGATGTGGTGCGCAAGGAAATGCCGGCCAAGTAGATGACATGACTGACATGGCCGATGCGGTAACCACTTCCGCCACTGAACACGAAGCCGGCAGACTCGCAACGGACCAGCCGCGGCTGCTTCCGGTGATGCAGGGTGCGCCAGCGCCAATCCGCTGGTTGGCGTCTGCTGTCGACTGGAGCATCGTGCTGATTGGTGCGGTGATGGCGACGCTGATATTCGGCAATGTGATGCTGCACAACGTCGTCAGCGCCGACCTGGTCTGGACGATCGAACTTGGCGAGTTGCTGATGGTGTGGGTGACCTTTCTCGGCGCCGCCGCGGCAACGCGCCGAGGTTCGCACATGGTTGTCAACGAGCTGATCGACCGGCTCGGGCCGGCCAGCCGGCGTGCTGCCGATGCCGCGATTCAAGCGGTGGTGCTGCTGACCCTGGCCTTGCTGACCTGGTACGGCGTGGAGATTGCACAGGCCGGCATGATGAGCCAGTTGACGGTGCTGGGCTGGCCGATGGCCTCGCAATACGCCGCATTGCCGGTCGCCTCGGTCATCACGATGGTGTTTGTTGTCTGGGATCTGGTGGGCATCGCGCGCGGCCACGGCCCGGATCAACGTTATGGCCAGGGCCGTGCAGGAGCACCCGAATGATCCTGTTCCAGACCTTCGGCGCCTTCATTGCGCTGACCTTGTTTGGCGTGCCGCTGGTCTATGGCCTGCTGCTGGCCACCGTCGGCATGATCTGGTGGGCCAGTCTGAGTCACCCGCTGACCTCGATCTTCCTCAGCTACATCGGCGGTGTCGAGCCGTTCATCCTGATCGCGGTGCCGTTGTTTGTGCTGGCTGGTGAAATTCTGTCGCGCGGCGGCGTCGGCCTGCGCATCGTCAGTTTCGCGACCAAGCTGCTCGGCTTTCTGCCTGGCGGCCTGGGCATCAGCACGGTGGTGTCCAGCCTGATCTTCGGTGGTGTCTCCGGTTCGGCGATAGCAGACACTGCCGCGATCGGGTCGGTGATGACGCCGGCGATGATCCGCAAGGGTTACAGCCGACCGTTCGCCGGTGCGCTGATGTCAACCGCCGGCACGCTGGCGATCGTGATGCCACCGTCGATCCCGATGCTGGTCTATGCCTTCGTATCCGGCGCCTCGGTTCGCGATCTGTTCCTGGCGGGTGTGGTGCCGGCATTCGCATTCGCGTTCGGACTCTGCCTGGTGTGTGTCTGGACCGGCAAACGCACCGGCTGCGACAACGGCGATGCGCGCGCGTCGAGGGCTGAGCTGTGGGCCGCCTTCATATCGGCGTCGCCCGCACTGATGATGCCGGTGATCATCCTCGGGGGCATCTGGAGCGGACTTTTCACGCCGACCGAAGCGGCCGCGGTGGCTGCCGCTTATGGCTTGTTCGTGTCGATGGTGATCTACAAGGACTTGAAGCCGCGCGATCTGCCAGCGCTGATTCTGAAGGCCTTCACCACCAGCGCGGTGGTGATGGTGGTGATCGGTGCGACCTCATGTCTGGCCTGGTTGATCACCGTCGAACAGGTGCCGGCGCAAATTGCCGCGATGGTGAAGCAGTACGCCCATTCGCCCTGGACATTTCTGCTGCTGGTCAATGTGGCGATGCTGCTGCTGGGCTGCTTCATCGAGCCGGTGCCGGCGCTGATCCTGGCTGCACCGTTGCTGGTGCCGTTGTCTGCCGCGTTCAAGATCGACCCCGTCCACCTGGGTCTCATCATGACCTGCAACCTGGCAATCGGCCTGTATACGCCCCCGGTGGGTGGAACGCTGATGGTCGGCGCGCGGTTGGCCGGGGTCGGCATGGTGTCGGTGGTGCGCGCGCTGGTGCCACAAATGGCCATCAGCCTCGTGATCCTGATGATCATCACCTATGTGCCGTCGATCAGCATGGCGCTGGTGCATGCGGCGCGCTGAAGCGCAAGGATCGTGCATGCTGGCCCTGGTCGTCGAATTCCGAATCAAGCCCGATTTCATCGATGCCTTTGCCGAGGCGATCGTCGATAACGCGAAGGCCTCGCGCGAGAATGAGCCCGGCTGCCGACAATTCGATGTCTGTCGCGATACTGCTGATTCGGCGCTGTTTTTTCTCTATGAGTTGTACGACGATGAGGCATCGATCGAGGCGCACCTGCGGTCGCCGCATTTTCTGCAGATGAACGCGACCACCGCGCCATGGGTTGAATCGAAGACGGTTGCGCGCTACAGCCGAGCCGCGCCCTGATCGACGGCACAAGCGCTGGATCAGCGCGTTGCTTGAATGGGATGGCGCATCGGTGCAGCGAGCACCCGCGAGCCGGGTATCAGTTCTGCACACGGGTCGATCGCGCTGATCTCGGCGGTGGTCAGCAGGTCGGAGTGGGTGACGATCTCGCCGGTTTTCGGGTCCCGGTAGCGCCAACGCCAAGCCGCCAGCGCGGGCTGATCGGCCTGCCCACCATAGAACGTTTTTTTTGCAATGCTCGCGAACATGGCACCCCCGTCTGGTCGGTTGGCGCCTGAGCGCGCCGTGAAGCTGAGTCTCTGACCCACCACCTTAGGGCTTCCCGTACGCGTCGACATCCCCCGTCGGCGGGACGCCAGGCCGTACAGTCGTGACATGTGCAACAGATACACACCGCCTCGTCCCGAGGATCTGGCGCAACGTTTCGGACGGGCGATCGTCAACTATCCGCCCGGGCCGATCTTTCCGCGCGCACCCGGGCCTTTCGTCCGCTTCGATCGGGAGCAATCGGTTGAAATCGTCGTCGGTCAGTGGGGCCTCGTCCCATGGTTTGCCAAGGCATCACGTCTTACGTACACAACCAACAATGCACGGGCCGAGGAAGTTGCAGTCAAGGCCAGCTACAAGCAGCCCTGGGCGCGCGGCCAGCGCTGTCTGATACCGGCCGAATCCTTCGATGAGCCGTGCTGGGAAAGCGGCAAGAACCAATGGTGGACATTTCGCCGGGCCGATCGGCAGCCGTGGTGGCTGGCCGGCTTGTGGAACCGCTGGGTCGACCGGGCCACTGGCGAGGTGGTGGAAAGCTACGCCATGCTGACGCTCAACGCCGACGCCCATCCCTTGATGAGTCGAATGCACAAACCCGATCCGAAACTTGCCTCGGATCAGCAGGACAAGCGCAGCGTGATCCCGGTGGCCGACGACGACATATCCGCATGGCTCGGCGGAAGCGTCGAGGAAGCGCAGCAAATGATCAGGCTGACCCCTGCCGAAGACTTCGATGCAGCGCCCGCGCCATGAGGCAACGCGGGCGGTGCGGCGTCGCGTCGATCAGTGCTTGGCCGCCTGATCTCCCCACAGTTCTTTCAGCCGCTGATCGCGCCCGCAGCCGTTACGGTAGTAGTTGTAGCGCAGCGGATTTTTCAGGTAGTAGTCCTGATGGTATTCCTCGGCAGGGTAGAACGCGCTGGCCTGCGTGATCTCGGTGACGATCGGCTCCTTGAAGGGTTTGTCCTTTTCCACCCGAGCCTTCGATGCCTGAGCCTCGGCCATCTGCTCGGCGCCGATCGGGAAGATCGCGGTTCGGTAAGGCGACCCGACATCGCAGAATTGCCGATCCTTGGTGGTCGGGTCGATGGTTCGCCAGAAGTGGTCGACCAGCGTCTTGTAGCTGACCTTGGAGGGGTCGAAAACCACCTCGACCGCCTCGGCGTGCCCGGTGTGTTTGCCCGATACCTGCTCGTAGGTCGGGTTCGCGACGGTGCCACCGGTGTAACCGGAGGTGGTCGACACCACACCCGCGATGCGATCGAAATCCGACTCGACACACCAGAAACAACCGCCGGCAAATATCGCCTTCGCGGTCGGTCCGGTGGCTGCCGCAGTGGCTTTCGCGGCCGGCTTCGCCGCCTGGCCGGATTGCGCGCTGGTCAGCCCGAACAGAGAAGCAACAGCCGCAGTGGCCAATGCGGCGGCGGCGATCGTGCGGCGCATCATGCCTTCGCCGGCACGAAAGCCAGTGCCACTCCGTTGTTGCAATAGCGCTTGCCGGTCGGCGCCGGGCCGTCACTGAAGATGTGGCCATGATGGCCGCCACAGCGTGCGCAGTGGTATTCGGTGCGAGGAAACAGCAACTTGTGGTCGGTGCTGGTTCCGAAAGCCTCCGGCAGGGTGGTGTAGAAACTCGGCCAGCCGGTGCCGCTGTCGAATTTCATCTCGGTCGTGAACAGCGGATGCTGGCAGCCGGCGCAGACAAAACGGCCGGCGCGCTTTTCCTCGTTCAGCGCACTGCTGAATGGGCGTTCGGTGCCTTCCTCGCGCAAGACCTGGTACTGCGCCGGCGTCAGCTGCTTTTTCCATTCGGCATCGCTGCGGACGAGCCGCTTGTCTTGCGGCAGCGGCGATTCATTGTCCTTGGCGGACGAGCTTGCCACGGCGGGCACCAGGCCAAGTGCCGAAAACATGCCCATCCAACTGCGTCGTGTCATCATTTGATCTCCTGTCATCCAGCTGGCAACTGGCCAGCTTGTTCCCGTTCGGTCGAAGTTGGAGCCGGAACCTTTCAGGACGTTCCGCGTTCATTCCAACCGTCTGTCAGTGCTTGTCGGCCTCGGAAGTAAAGGCATCGGCGTAGAAGGCGACTTCCGGCAGGCCGCAGCGGGCGATGAAATCACGTTGAGCGGCCTCGACCATCAGTGGCGCGCCACACGCGTAGACGTCGAAACCCGACAGATCCGGCCAATCGAACATCACGGCCTGGTGGACGAGGCCGCT
>JBDTQC010000058.1:0-11901 GCA_039932405.1 Ideonella sp. | reverse complement strand
TGATCGCCATCAAGCTTGGCCATCCACTGCGCATGCAGGATATTCCCGACGGCGACGCGCCGACTTTCGAGATGATCAGCGCGGCCGATACCGTGGGCGTATTCCAGATCGAAAGCAGGGCGCAGATGAGCATGCTGCCGCGCCTGAAGCCGCGCAACTACTACGACCTGGTGGTCGAGGTCGCGATCGTGCGGCCGGGGCCGATTCAGGGCGGCATGGTCCATCCCTATCTGCGCAACCGGGGCCTCAGCGACGACCAGATCGACTGCCCCGAGGAGCTGAGGCCGGCGCTGATGCGCACCAAGGGCGTGCCGATCTTCCAGGAGCAGGTGATGCAGATCGCCATGCTCGCTGCCGATTTCACAGGTGGCGAGGCCGACAGTCTGCGCCGCGCGATGGCGGCCTGGAAACGCCGCGGCGGGCTGGCACCGTTCTACGACCGCTTGGTCGGCCGCATGAGGGAAAAAGGTTATGCGGCCGAATATGCCGAGCGTATCTTCAAGCAGATCGAAGGCTTTGGCGAATACGGTTTCCCGGAAAGCCATGCCGCCGGTTTTGCCTTGCTGGTCTACGTCAGCAGCTGGATCAAGCGGCATCATCCCGATGCTTTTCTCGCCGCCTTGCTGAACAGCCAGCCGATGGGTTTTTATGCGCCGGCGCAACTGGTGCGCGATGCGCGTGAACACGGCGTCGAGGTGCTGCCGGTCGATGTGACGATCAGCGCGCACGAGACGATTTTCGAACCCGACAGCGACAAAGGCGCCGCACGTCACCGCCCGGTTCGCCTAGGCCTTGACCGCGTCAACGGATTGTCGGCAGAAGCCGCTGAGCGCATCGTCGCGCGGCGCCTCGAGGCGCCGTTCGACACGGTCGAAGATCTCAGCCGGCGTGCGGTCCTGAATGCCCGCGATCTGCAGGCCCTGGCCGCTGCCGATGCGCTGCACAGCCTGAGCGGACATCGGCACCAGGCGGCCTGGGCGGTAACGGGCATCGACACCCGGCCCACCGCGTTGCTGCGCGATTCACGCGTGTTCGAAGACGTGGTCGAGATCGCCGCACCCACCGAAGGCGAGGAGACGATTGCCGATTACCGCTCGCTCGGTTTGACCTTGAAGCGTCATCCGGTGGCGCTGCTGCGCAGCCAGCTCGACGCCTTCAAGGTTCAGCCGGCCTCGGTGCTGCGCACCTACCCGGACGGCCGGCTGGCGCGGGCCAGCGGCATCGTCACGCATCGCCAGCGCCCGGAGACCGCCAAGGGAACCGTCTTCGTCACGCTGGAAGACGACACCGGCGCCGTCAACGTGATCATCTGGCCGGCGGTTGCCGCGGCCCAGCGCAAACCGCTGCTGGCGTCCACCTTGATGACGGTATTCGGCCGTTGGCAACGCGAAGGCGATGTCGTTCACCTGGTGGCCGGCAAGCTGATCGATCACTCCGCGATGCTCGACGGGCTGGTCAGCCGGAGCCGGGATTTCAGGTGACGATCGTCGCGTCTTCCGGCGGGCTTTCGCGCTCGACACGGTTGCGTCCAGCCCGCTTGGCCCGGTACAGCGCCGCGTCGACACGGGCCATCAGCGCATCGACGGATTCGCCATCGCGCAGGCTGGCCACCCCGAAGCTGCCGGTTTGCCGACCGACGCCAATAAAAACATGCCCAGCGATCGCGCCACGCAGCTTCTCGGCCAACACCGCGGCACCCTCCAGGGCGGTGTCGCGGCAGATCAACAGAAATTCTTCGCCACCCCATCGTCCGACCACGTCGGCATGACGCGAGCTTTCCTTCAACAGCCGTGCAACGATGACCAGCACCTGATCACCGACCTGGTGGCCATGCATGTCGTTGACCAACTTGAAATTGTCGAGGTCCAGCAGGATCACCGACATCTCGGTCGCCCCGAGTTCACGGCGTGCCCGCTCGTCTTTCAACACGTGATCGAGGCGCACACGGTTGTAGAGACCGGTCAACTGATCCGAGACCGACAGCACTTCGAGCTGCGCATTCTTGCCGATCAGTTGCGCCTGCGCGTCGCCATTTGCGAGCGCGATCGCGCCGTATGCACACAGGGTTCGAAAGATCGCGACCTCGCGCTCCGAATAGGCACCGGGCCCGACCGAACTGATCGACATCACGCCCAGCAGGCGGCCAGCCACCAGCAGCGGCGAGTGGATCTGGCTGCGCGGTGGCGTGCTGCCTTCAGTCACCGAATCCGCCATGGTCAGCGGTGGTGTCGTGATCTCGACTTCCTCGCGTGCGCAGCGAACGGCCGGCGCGCTGGTGTCGTCCAGGCTGATCCGCAGCGGCCCGAGCGCCGCGCCGGCTTGCTTGCCGAACACCCTGTCCAGCGTCCTGCCATCGATCGCAACGCGATAGATGTTGAACGCCGCGACATCGAGCAGCGCATGCACATGGTGATCCAGCGCGGCGAAGATTGCCGAAGGCTGCAGGTTGCGCGTGATCTCCCGTCCGACGCTGCCGAGCAGTTCCAGCGTCTCCAGCCGCTCTGCAGCAGCCAGCGCCAGGCGACGCTGCAGTTCGGCATCTGCGCGGGCCAGGTCGGTCTGGTGCGTGACCTGCATCGCGATGGATCGGTTGCGCGCCTCCTGGCTGTGCGAGGTCTGACGCGATTGCGCTGCACGCAGGCTGAAATCGTAGGCCTGGCGGAAGTCGCCGAGGCGGGCATATTCGCGCGCGGTCGCTTCGAGCAACTCGGAGGCAATCGTCAGCCCTTCGATGCCGGCTGCGAGCAGCAGGGCCTGCTGCAGATGGTGCAACGGAACGCTGGGCGCGTCGGTCGCGGACGTTTGTGGCAGCCGATGCGCCGCGTGGATATCGGCGATCACGCGCAACGCCGTCACTTGCAAGTTGGCCGCCTCACGACCGAAAGCCAGCGCCGCCTCGGCCGCCTCCAGCGCCTGCAATGGTTGGCCGAGCGCGAGCAGCGCTTGCGCCTGAACCCGGCGTGCATGCGATTGCAGATCGACCTGTTGCAAAGCATCTGCGCGCTCTGCCAGCGCCACACAATTGGCCAGTGCGTCAGGCAAATTGCCGATTGCAAGCTCGACTTCGCACAGCTGCCACAAGGCGTAGGCGTGATTGCGCGATGCCGCCAGCGGCGCCAGCATCGACAACGCCTCTCGCAGCATGCTGCGAGAGGCGTCGAGCCGGCCCAGCAGACGCAGCGTGTGTGCGGTCTGCAGCAACGCAACGCCCATCGAAGCCGGCCAGCCGACCTTGCGGGCCAGATCGAGTCCGCACTGCATCCACTGCAGCGCGCCGTCATAGTCATTGAGGTGATTCAGGCTGTCGCCGGTATTGGTGGCGGCGACGATCGCGCGGCGCAGCTGTCCGGTATCGAGTGCCAATGTGTAGGCCGCGGTGAAGTGCCTGATTGCCGGCCCGAAATCACTCGCGTGATGGGTGCACACAGCCAGGAAATCCTCGGCCCAGCAGCCGGCCGAGGCAGCGCGCTCCAGCTTGCCCGCTGCCATGGTTGATCGCCATCGCGTCTGCGCCTGTTCGAGGTGGCGGAACGCTGCGAAATAGGCCTGCGCGGCCTGCGCGATGTCAGCGCGATCGGTATCGGCAACACGGGCAGCCCGTGCCATGGCTTCCAACTCGGAATCCTTGCCGGGCCAGTCGCCACGGTCGATCGCCAGCATGGCACGCAGCCAGTGGGAATCGGCGATGCCGATCGCGTCGCCGAGCTCGGCGTAGACACTCATCGCAGCCTCGGCCCGTCGCGTTGCGTCATCGAGGCGGGTCGCCAGCCAATCGGCCTCGCCGCGGATCAAGGCCAGTCGTGCGCGGAGCTTGCGCTGATCCGCATCGAGCCCGGCGCGTGGTGCCGAGCCGAGCAGCTGTTCTGCCCGACTGGCCAGTTGCAGAGACCGTTGGCTGTCGCGCTGGCGGAACTGCCAAGCCAGCGTGACGAGCAGAATCAGCGGCGAATCACCTTGCGCCAATGCCAAGTCCAGATCAACCTGCAAATGGTTGACAGACTCTTCGGTGGCGAAAAATTCGAGCCGCGGTGTGATGGACCGGAGCGCTGCATCCGGCTTCGAATCGACGTGAAGCCGTGATCCGGAATCAGACTGCAACGGGCGCCTTGATGGCCGGATGGTGCAGGTAGTTCAGCACCTCGAAATCCTCGTACTCGTAATCGAACAGCGAATCAGGCCGGCGCTTGATCCGCAAGCTCGGATACGGGTAAGGCTCGCGCGACAGCTGCAGCGCGATCTGCTCGCGGTGGTTGTCGTAGATGTGGCAGTCGCCACCGGTCCAGATGAAATCCCCCACGTCGAGATCGCATTGCTGCGCCAGCATGTGCGTCAGCAGGGCATAGCTGGCGATGTTGAAAGGCACGCCGAGGAAGATGTCGGCACTGCGTTGGTACAACTGGCAGCTCAGCTTGCCGCGACCACCTGCCTCGGGGGCCGGCGCGACATAGAACTGGAAGAAGGCGTGGCATGGCATCAGCGCCATTTTCGACAACTCGGCGACGTTCCAGGCGCTGACGATGATGCGGCGCGAATCGGGGTTGGTCTTCAAGGTCTTGACGACCTCGGCGATCTGGTCGATGTGGCCGCCATCCGGCGTTGGCCAACTTCGCCATTGCACGCCATATACCGGGCCGAGATCACCGTTCGGCGCGGCCCACTCGTTCCAGATCGTGACGCCGCGATCCTGCAGCCAGCGCGCATTCGCGTCACCGCGTAGAAACCACAACAGCTCCAGGATGATCGACTTCAGGTGCACCTTCTTCGTTGTGACCAACGGGAAGCCGTTGGCCAGATCGAATCGCATCTGATGGCCGAACACGCTGGTCGTGCCGGTGCCGGTGCGGTCGCCCTTGGCGACGCCGTGAGCCAGCACGTGGCGCGCGAAATCTTCGTATTGATGTGCCATCCCGGGAGCGTGTGCCGCGTCTGCGACCGGGTGGGTGATGGATGCGATCGTTGCCGTCATGAAAAAGGGGCAGTGGAATACTGCCCCTATTCTGTCAGGCTCTATCAGGCTGCTTTCAAGCAAGCATCAGGCGAGGCAGCGCCGCACCGGCCTGCGCCTGAAATCGACGTTCAGCCCTGCTCTGCCAGATAGATCTCGACCCGGCGGTTCATCGCGCGGCCCGCCTCGGTACTGTTGTCGGCCACTGGTTGATATGAACCCTTGCCTTCGGTTCTGATGCGCTGCGGCGAAACGCCGTGGCCAGCCAGATAGTCGCGAACGCTTTGTGCACGTTCGACCGATAGCGGGTTGTTGATCGCATCGCTGCCGGTGCTGTCGGTATGGCCGACGATGTCGATCCGGGTATTCGGATCGTCCCGCAAGCTGGCCGCGAACGGATCGAGCACCGAGCGCATCTGTGGCTTGATCGCAAAACTGTTGGTATCGAAGCTGACCTCGTTCGGGATGTTCAGTTTCAACTGGTTGTCGCTGGTGCGGCTTACTTCCACGCCGGTTCCGCGCGTTGCCTGTTCCATCGCAACGCGGCGGTCTTCCATGCGCTTGGACCAGATGTTGCCGATCACTGCCCCAAGTGCGCCACCGGCCACTGCGCCGGTTCCGGCCCTGCCGCCGGTCACCGATCCGATTGCTGCTCCTGCCACTGCGCCGATGCCTGCGCCGGTGGCGGTTCCGCGCTGACGCGGGCTCATGTCGGCACAGCCTGCCAAGGCGATGGCGCCGGCAGCCAAAGTGAACATTGCGACGCGGGTCGGCGTTCTGAGGGTATTCATGGTTGTTCCTGATTTGTTGATGAAGAGCGGCCACCAGCAATCGGGGCGAGACTCGGTTTCAATCGATCTGCAGTTTCTGACGTTCAAGGCGCACGTGTCTGTCGGCATGCGGCAGTCTTCGGCGTAGGAATGATCCTATTGCTCGTCGCGCAAGCCGCCTTCACTGAACTGCAAAGAAGCCAGCCGCGCATACAGTCCGCCGGCCGCACTCAATTCGGCGTGGGTGCCGGTTTCGACAATCTGGCCGGCTTCCATCACGACGATGCGGTCGGCGCGTTGCACGGTCGACAGGCGGTGCGCAATCACCAGCGTCGTGCGGTTTTTCATCGCGACTTCGAGTGCGGCCTGCACCATGCGCTCGCTTTCGGCGTCGAGTGCACTGGTTGCCTCATCAAGCAGCAACAGCGGCGGATTCTTCAGGATCGCACGGGCAATGCTGATGCGCTGGCGCTGGCCGCCTGACAGGCGCACGCCGCGCTCGCCGAGAAAGGTCTTGTAGCCCTCGGGCAGCGCGTTGATGAAATCATCGGCGTACGCCGCCCGTGCAGCCGCCATCACTTCGGCGTCGCTGGCTTCGGGCCGACCATAGCGGATGTTTTCCAACGCGTCGGCCGAAAAGATCACGCTGTCCTGCGGCACGATGCCGATGCGTTGGCGCAGCGCGTGCAACGAGGCCGCGCGGATCGGCACGCCGTCCACCGCAACGCTCCCTTCTTCGACGTCGTAGAAGCGAAGCAGCAACTGGAATACCGTGCTCTTGCCGGCCCCGCTCGGCCCCACCAGCGCAACCGTTTCACCCGGCAACACATGCAGGCTGAAATCGTGCAACGCCGGTTGTGTCGGCCGTGACGGGTAGCGAAAACCGACATGTTCGATCACGACCGACGAGCCGCCCTGCGTTGTCGGCAGCGCCTTCGCGTCGGGTTGCTCTGCGATCGCCGACTTGACCGCCAGCAGTTCCATCAACCGTTCGGTCGCGCCTGCTGCCCGCAACAGATCGCCGTAGACTTCTGCCAGCACCGCGACGCCGCTGACCAGAATGATCACGAAGACGACGGTCTGCCCGAGGTGGCCCGCCGTGATGTCGCCACGCACAACCGCCTGGGTGCCCTGATACAAGCCCCACAACAAGGCGCCGAAAGTGGCGGTGATCACGAAGCCGACCAGCCAGGAGCGCATCCGCGTGCGACTGACTGCGGTGGCAAATGCGCTTTCGGTAGAGATCGCGAAACGCCTTGCCTCGCGTTGCTCTTGCGTATAACTCTGCACCACCGGAATCGCGTTCAGCACCTCGGAGGCCATTGCACTCGAATCGGCCACCCGATCCTGACTGGCGCGGCTGAGCTTGCGCACCCGGCGGCCGAAATACAGCGACGGCAGCACCACCAGGATCAGGATGCCGAGCACCTGCGACATCACCACCGGATTGGTGATCACCAGCATCAGCATGGCGCCGATCGCCATCACCATGTTGCGCAGGCCCATGCTGAGGCTCGAGCCGACCACCGTCTGCACCAGCGTGGTGTCGGTGGTCAGGCGCGACAGCACCTCGCCTGATTGCGTGGTCTCGAAGAACTCCGGACTTTGCGTCACCACGTGTGAATAGACGGCATTGCGCAAGTCGGCAGTGATGCGCTCGCCGAGCCAGCTCACCATGTAGAAACGCGCCGCCGAAAACGTGCCGAGCGCAGCGCCAACGGCGAACAGCGCGAGGAAGTGCCCGCGCATCGCCAGCAGTCGATCGCCGGGGTTGGCGCTGATGAAGCCCTCGTCGATCAGCGATTTCAACGCGACCGGAAAGACCAGCGTGCTGACCGCGGCCATCACCAGGAACAGCACGGCCAATGCGATGCGGCCGCGGTACGGGCGCAGAAACGGCAACAAGCCGCTCAGCGAGCGCGCACTCTTGGCCGGCGCGCGAATCCGCGTACCGACCGCGCCGTGGCCGGCCTGATCCGTGGTGGCGGGATTGACCGCGGGGTTCACCGTGGCGTTCACCGTGGCATTACTCAATGCGTTCGATTCGGTCAAGGACGGCGCCGGTGCTGGCGCTCGATGCATTCTTCGCGAACTTGGCCAGCACGCCACGCAGATAGCGCGGCGCCGGTGCCTTCCAGGCCTTGCGGCGCGTGGCCAGGTCGGTGTCGCTGACATGCAGGTTCAGCGTGAGGGTGTGCGCATCGATGGTGATCGTGTCGCCTTCTTGCACCAGCGCGATCACGCCACCGGCATAAGCCTCGGGCGCGACGTGGCCGACCACCATGCCCCAGGTGCCACCCGAAAAACGACCATCGGTGATCAGCCCGACCGATTCGCCCAGCCCCTGGCCGATCAGCGCGCCGGTCGGCGCCAGCATCTCAGGCATTCCCGGGCCACCCTTCGGGCCCAGATAACGCAGCACCATCACGTCGCCCGGCTTGATCTGGCGCGCCATGATGGCTGCCAGTGCCGATTGTTCGTCGTCGAAAACCCGCGCCGGCCCGGTGATGACCGGGTTCTTCAAACCGGTGATCTTGGCCACACAACCCTCGGGCGCGAGGTTGCCCTTCAGGATCGCGAGGTGGCCTTGCGCGTACATCGGCTTGTCGATCGGCCGGATCACATCCTGGTCGGCGCGTGGCGAATCGGGGATATCGGCCAGGTTCTCGGCCACCGTCTTGCCTGTGATCGTCAAACAATCACCGTGCAGCAGGCCAGCCGCCAGCAGCGTCTTCATCACCTGCGGAATGCCACCGGCGCGGTGCAGGTCGACCGCCAGATACTGGCCCGACGGTTTCAGGTCGCACAGCACCGGCACTTTCTGGCGCATGCGCTCGAAATCGTCGATCGTCCACTCGACTTCGGCCGAGTGTGCAATCGCCAGGAAATGCAGCACCGCGTTGGTCGAGCCGCCGGTTGCCATGATCACCGCCACCGCGTTCTCGATCGCCTGCTTGGTGACGATGTCGCGTGGTTTCAGGTTCTTCTTGACCGCCTCGACCAGCACGCCCGCGGCCTGCCTGGCATGCGCAACGATCTCGTCGTGCACATTGGCCATGGTCGACGAGAACGGCAGGCTCATGCCCAGCGCTTCGAAGGCCGAACTCATGGTGTTGGCCGTATACATGCCGCCGCACGAACCGGTGCCGGGAATGGCGCGCCGCTCAATCTCGTCGAAATCGGTCTTGCTCATGTTGCCGGCGGTGAACTGGCCGACCGCCTCGAACACGCTGACGATGTTCAGATCTTCACCCTTGTAGCGGCCCGGCAGGATGGTGCCGCCATATACATAGATGGCCGGCACGTTGGCGCGCAGGATGCCCATCATGCCGCCGGGCATGTTCTTGTCGCAGCCGCCGATGACGAGCACGCCGTCCATCCACTGGCCGCCGACGCAGGTCTCGATGCAGTCGGCGATCACCTCGCGCGAGACCAGGCTGTACTTCATGCCTTCGGTGCCCATCGCCATGCCGTCGCTGATGGTCGGCGTGCCGAAGATCTGTGCGTTGCCGCCCGCGGCCTCGATGCCATCGACGGCGGCATCGGCCAGTTTCTGCAGGCCCGAGTTGCACGGCGTGATCGTCGAATGACCATTCGCCACGCCGATCATCGGCTTCTTGAAGTCGCCTTCCTGGTAACCCATGGCGTAGTACATCGAACGATTTGGTGCACGCGCCACGCCTTCGGTGATATTTTTCGAGCGGCGGTTGATTTCCATGATGGGCAGATCGTCCTGAGTGAGGCAACACCGGCACATCGGCCGGTAGCGGGGTAGTGATGATATCTGGCCGATCATCCCGGCGTTCAAGCCACCGTATGATCATGCGCTTTGCGCGCCGACGGCCGCACGGTACCGACCCCGCCCATGCTTGTTCATCCCCAATTCGATCCAATCGCGCTGCAGATCGGCCCGGTGGCCATCCACTGGTACGGCCTGACTTATCTGGTCGCGTTCGGCCTGTTTCTCTGGCTGGCATCGCTGCGCGTGCGTCAGCCGCAATACGCCGCGGCCGGCTGGAAGCGCAGCGATGTCGAGGATCTGCTGTTCTATGGCGTGCTCGGCGTCGTGATCGGCGGGCGCCTGGGCTATGTGGTGTTCTACAAGCCTGGCTACTACGCCAGCCATTTTTTCGAGATCTTTGCGGTCTGGAAGGGGGGCATGGCTTTTCACGGCGGCCTGCTCGGCGTGCTGGGGGCGATGGCGCTGTTCGCAATCGTGCGCAAGCGGCACTTCCTGGAAGTGACCGACCTGATTGCCCCGTGTGTGCCGACCGGCCTGGCGTCGGGACGCATCGGCAACTTCATCAACGGCGAGTTGTGGGGCCGCGCGGCCGACCCTTCGCTGCCCTGGGCGATGATCTTTCCGCAATCGGGCAGCAACCTGCCGCGTCATCCGTCACAGCTTTATCAATTTGCGCTCGAGGGACTGTTGTTGTTCACGCTGCTGTGGCTGTATGCGCGCAAGCCGCGCAAGCTCGGCCAGGTGTCCGGCGCGTTTCTCACCGGTTATGGCCTGCTGCGTTTCATCGCCGAATATTTCCGCGAGCCCGACAGTTTTCTCGGTCTGTTGTCGCTTGGCATGAGCATGGGCCAGTGGCTGAGCCTGCCGATGTTCATTGCCGGGCTGGTGATGTGGACCTGGGCCGGCAAGAACCCGGAACCCTCGATCAAGGCGGCCGGCTGATGCGACAGATCTTTCTCGATACGGAAACCACCGGCCTGAACCCCGAGGCGGGCGATCGCATCATCGAGATCGGCTGCATCGAGATGGTGAACCGGCGCCTGACCGGCAACAACCTGCACCGCTACGTCAACCCGCAACGCCCCAGTCACGAAGATGCGGTCAAGGTGCACGGCCTCACCGACGAGTTTCTGGCCGACAAGCCGCTGTTCGGCGCCATCGCCGACGAGTTGATGGAGTTTCTGGCGGGCGCCGAAATCGTCATCCACAACGCGGCCTTCGACATCGGTTTTCTGAATGCCGAACTGCGCCGTCTGGGCAAGGCCGAGGTCACCACCTGCGTGGCCAACGTCTGCGACAGCCTGCAGATGGCGCGCGACATGTTTCCCGGTAAATCGAACTCGCTGGACGCCTTGTGCCGCCGGCTCGAAGTAGACAACAGCAACCGCACGCTGCACGGCGCCTTGCTCGATGCCGGCTTGCTGGCCGAGGTCTACCTGCGCCTGACCCGCGGCCAGAACTCGCTGGCCATCGATGCCGGCGACGACGGCACCGGGCAATGGGCCGTTGCAGCCATCGATTTCTCGGTTTACACGCTGCGCGTGATCGTGGCCGATGCGAATGAGGTGGCGGCCCACGAGGCCCTGCTCACCGAGCTCGACAAGGCCAGCGCCGGCAAGACCCGCTGGCGCCAGCTCGAATCGGCCGCTGTGGCATAATTTCGGGCTCCGCGCAGCGCTGCAACGGCCTTGCCAAACCCGGATCCCGGGCGGTTAACTCAGCGGTAGAGTGCCACCTTCACACGGTGGAAGTCGCAGGTTCGAACCCTGCACCGCCCACCAGAACACGGTCCGCATGAGACCACAAAAGATCAAAAGCCCCAGGTAAATCAACGACCTGGGGCTTTTTTGTTTCCGCATGGGTCCGCATCGATCCGCTTGAACCTGCCCACGTTTTGGGGGCAATACTGAACACATAGCTTGGTGCAACCATTGCACTATAATGATCGATGGCAACGCTGAGTCGGCTCCCGAAATCCAAGCTGACCATGTACGCTGGCGATCGCAATCCGCCGCACTTCCATGTGCTGGCCAACGATGGATCCGAAGCTCTGATTGACTTGGAATGCCTGCAGGTCATCGACGGCACGGTGCGGCCGGCAGTGAAGAAGGAGGCGCTGGCCTGGGCCAGCCAGAACGTGGCTCTGCTGGCCACGAAGTGGAAGGAAACTGAACCCATGAGGCCAAAGCAATTCATCCTGACCAGCGTGAAGACAACGCCGACCGCCAGCTTGCTGCTGCGCTATGCGGACGGCGAGCAATTCGAAGTCGGTCTGGTCGACACGATCAAGCAGCACCCCTCGCTGGAGCGGCTGAAGGATCCCACGGTTTTTGGCTTGGCCAAGGTCGGTGACCACGGCGCCTCGGTCATCTGGGCGAACGACGACGATCTGGAGTTGGCAGCCGACAACCTGCGCGCACGTGCCGTTGAGCAGGCGGGCGGCG
>JBDTQC010000057.1:0-11909 GCA_039932405.1 Ideonella sp. | reverse complement strand
TCGCATGCTGGAATCAAAATCCAGTGCCTTTACCAACTTGGCGACTCCCCTACACCGGAAGACGGCGACGCCGTCTCCCGAAAACGCTGGTGCTGCCTTGCCACAGTGCCTTTGGCACCGCCTCGCAGCCACACCTACGACGCCTCGTCGTGAGCCCAACCCGCCAGCGGGTGAAGCGCAAGACTGCGACACATCCGGCCCACCCATCCCGCGGGAAGAACCTGCGGCAGCATCGCCTCGGGCGGGCGTTCAGCGCCACGTCCTGACGCGGCGTCGTCGAATCTGAAACCTGCTCTTGCAAATACCGCACTGCCCGATCCGGTCATGCGGCTGTTGCCGAAACGCGCCGTCAACCACCGGCTCACCTCAGCGACTTCGCCGCACGCTGCCTCGGCTGCCGGCTGCAAATCATTGCTTCCGTATCCGCGGGCAAGCACCGAACAGTCACTTGCAAGAAAGCCTAAGATTGTAGCAGCTTCGGTATTCCTGACGAGCAGCGGACTGGCGAAAATGGCCGCTGTCGGGATGCTTGCTGTGGGTTTTACAACGGCCAGCCATTGTTCAGGCAGCTTGATCGGCGTCAGGCGCTCACCGATTCCTTCAACCCAGGCATTGTGCCCGCCGACGAAAAACGGCACATCCGCGCCCAGCGGCAGCGCAATCTGCTGCAAGCTCGCACGCGGCCAGTTCAGGCGCCACAGCCGGTTCAGCGCCAACAGCGTGCTGGCGGCGTCCGAACTTCCGCCACCCATGCCGGCTCCGCTGGGCAACTGCTTGTCGATCGAGATGTCGACGCCAAGCGGACAGCCGCTGGCGCTCTGCAGCGCCCGTGCTGCTCGCAGGCACAAATCCTCGGCGGGCAAAGGATCGGTCAGATCATGGCGCTGGATGCGGCCGTCGGCGCGCCGCTCGAAGTGCAGCGTGTCGCACCAATCGATCAAGGTGAAAACCGACTGCAGCAGGTGATAGCCGTCGGCCCGCCGGCCGACCACATGCAGGAAGAGATTCAGCTTGGCTGGAGCCGGGACGTCGAAGATCGCATGCATCGCGGCGTCGAATCAGCTGGGAAGATGGTTCAGCGCCGCTCGATCACCGCGCGCACCGTCACGACCGGCGGCATGGCGCGTTGCGCGATCAGCAGCGAATCGGCGAAACGCGACAGGTCGACTTGCCAGCCGAGCTGCTCGAAGCCGCTGGCCGTGGCCTGGCTTGGCGCGCCGCGCCATGGCCTGCCACGCAGCCAGTCGAACAATGCTGCCACCGGAATCACCTCCCCGAGAACCTCGCGGCTCATGCTGTCGAGGTCGGCAAACTGGCGCTCTCCCTGCTCGGTGATCAGGGCTACTTTTCCGGGCGACCAGCTGGCGCGTGCGACGACGCTTCCCAGCGGTGTGATGAATTCAAGCTGGCCGGCCACCGGGGTGCCGCGCAATTCGTAGGCAAGGGTGGCCGAGCGCTCGGCCGAGTTGGTACTGGCCGCGACGCGCAGCGACAAACGGCCACTGAGCAGATCGTCGCTGACACTGGCGGGCGGCCGGGTTGCGCAGCCTGCCAACACGCTGGCAAGCAACACCGCGGCGAACAGGCGTCTCGGAAGATCGCGCGGGATGCTTGACCAGAAGACCAGCGCGAACCTCACAAATCGGCGCGCAGGCGAGCCAGCGTTTCGCCCAGCACGTCGTTGCTGGCGTCCCGACCACGCGCCTCACGCCAGATCCGTTTGGCCTCGTCGGTCTGGCCGCTGACCCACAGCACCTCGCCAAGATGCGCGCCGATCTCGGTGTCAGGCCGCGCGCTATAGGCCTTGCGCAGCAAACGCGCCGATTCGGCAAAATTGCCCATCCGGTATTCGACCCAACCCAGGCTGTCGGTGATGAACGGGTCGCCGGGCGCCAGTTCCAGCGCTTTCTCGATCAATTGCTTGGCCTCGGGCAAGCGGACATTGCGTTCGGCAAGCGAATACCCGAGCGCGTTGTGAGCGTGCTGGTGATTCGGCTTGAGTTCGATCACCCGGCGCAGCAAGCGCTCCATCTCGTCGAGCTGATTGAGTTTTTCGGACAGCATCGACATTTCGTACAACATGTCGACGTCGTCCTTGAAGCGCACAAGGCCCTTGGTCAGCACGGCCTCGGCCTCTTTCCACTGCTTGGCATCGCGAAGCAGTTGCGCTTCGGCAAATATCTTGGCGCGCGCGCCTTCGTCGTCTTTCTCGGGCAGCTGCTGGATCAGCGCACGGGCTTCGGCCATCTTGCCCTGCTTGGCCAGCAACGACGCACGGCGCTGCTGAACTTCCAGCGCCCGCTGCGGGTTGTCCACTTTGGCGAGCCAGGCTTCGGCGGCCTTGAATTCACCACTCTGTTCGGCAGCCTGGGCCAGCATCAGCCAGGCCTGGATGCGGGCCTGCTCGTTGTCGGCCACCGCGTCGTCCTCTTCGTCGTTGTCGTCTTCGGACTTGGCGGTCGAGCCGAGCGACAGAAACTTCTCCAGCGAGGCGGTTGCTTCGTTGGGTTGATGGACCTCCAGTTGTAGCGCGCCCAGGGTCAGCCAGGCGGTGGCCCGGGCAGGTTCGGCCCGCGTGACGAGTTCAAGCTGGGCAATCGCGTCGACAAACCGCTGCGCCGTGCTGAGACCACGCGCATACAGGATGCGCACATTGCTGTTATCGGGCTGAGCCTTCAAAAAATCGGTGACGATCGTTTCGGCGTCAGCTTGCGTAGGCAGCAGCTGCAGGGCGATCATCACCGGGATTTGCGAGGCCGGATCGAGCGCTTGGGCGCGTCGCGTCAGTTCCAGCGCCTTGTCGGGCTCCTGCGCGAACAACCAGCTGGTAGCCAGAGCCTGCAGGGCCGCACCTTGCGTGGCGGCGTCGGTGTCATAGCCCTTGAGTGCAGCTTCAAGCAGCGGCGGTATCGCCTTCTTGTCGCTGGCATTGGCAAAAAAGCGTGGCATTGAATTGATCAGCACGGGCCGCTCGGCGATTGGCGTCAGCGCGATCAGGGAACGCAGCGGTTCAACCGTTTCGGCGCTCTTGCCGAGCGCAACCAGCAACTGGATGACGTAGCGGTGCGCCTGCGGGGATTGGGGCAGGGCTTCGCGCCAGGCTTTTGCGGCGATCAACGCCTGCTCACCGGCGCGCGCCTGTAGCGCCACATCGGCTGCCCGCTTGAACAGCTGCTCGCTGCGCTGCTTCCTGGCGGCATCGAGGATGACTTCGAACGCAGCACCGGGTGCGCCGCCGCGCAATTCGATTTCTCCGATCAGCAATTGATAGAACAGCTGGGCGTCCAGATCCGAATTGTTGACAGCTGACGGTGGGTCGTCGACTTTTGCGGCGGAAGTGGCAGCCGGTTGGGCGTAGGCAGACATCGCAGCGAGGGCCAGTACCAAACCTGAGCCGAAGCCCGCGGTGGCGGCGCGAACCGCTGCCCTCGAACGGGGAAAATTTGCAGGCATTGACCGCTCCTGTTGGTCGGGTTTGATTCTAATCGGGCCGACTTTCGCCGTCGCCCGCGTGGTGTAAAGGCCGGCAAAGCTCGCCGGTTGAACCAGGCGAGACAGCACGCGTGTGGCGGCCGACTTTTTCCCTGCCAGACGATGTGACCGTCAAGCTTCGGGATAATTCCCCGATGCCCGAGTTGCCGGAAGTCGAAATCACGCGTCAGAGTTTTGCCGATCGCATCGCAGGCGCGCGAGTCACCGGCGTGCGGCTGGGCAAACCGCTGCGCTGGCCACTCGGTTGCGAGGGCGACGCGCTGCTAGCCCAAACCATCGGCGCCACCCTGCGGCGTGGCAAATACCTGTGGTTGCCGCTCGATCGGGGCGGGCTTTTGCTGCATCTGGGGATGTCTGGTTCGCTCGCATTTTCGGATACAGCGGCGCTGGCTCCGGCCGGCATTCACGATCATTTTGACCTGCTGACGACGCGCGGCAGCTTGCGCCTGACCGATCCGAGGCGCTTCGGCGCGGTCGTCTGGTCACCCGATCTGCAAAGCGGCGCCGCGGCCAAGCTGCTCGGCGGGCTCGGGCTCGAGCCCTTCGACCCCGCCTTTACCGGCATCTACCTGCACAGCGCGCTGCAGCGCCGCAAGATGGCCATCAAGCAGGCCTTGCTCGGCGGGGATATCGTCGTCGGCGCCGGCAATATCTACGCTTGCGAGGCCTTGTACGCCGCCGGGATCGATCCGCGTTTGCGCAGCGACCGGCTCAGCCGGCCACGTTGCGAACGCCTCGCCGCGGCGGTTCGGGAAACCCTGGCACGTGCGCTGGCCCTCGGTGGTTCGACGCTGCGCGATTTTCGCGACGCCCATGGCATGGCCGGCCGCTTTCAGTTGCAGGCCGGCGTCTACGGCCGGGCCGGCGAGCCTTGCGGGTGCTGCGGAACCACCATCCGACGGATCGTTCAGGGGCAGCGGTCGACCTTTTTCTGCCCGACCTGCCAGCGCCGCTGATGGCGACCGATTTGTTGCCTGACGGCCTTGCCGGGTTTGCCGAACGCGTGATCGATTGGCAACGGCACGCCGGTCGGCACGCTCTGCCATGGCAGAACACGCGCGATCCGTACCGGGTCTGGCTGTCCGAAATCATGCTGCAGCAAACGCAGGTCGGCACCGTTCTGGGCTACTACCAGCGGTTCCTGCTGCGCTTTGCTGATGTCGCCAGCTTGGCCGAGGCTGAGTTGGACGATGTGCTGGCGCTGTGGAGCGGGCTTGGCTATTACAGCCGCGCGCGCAATCTGCATCGCTGCGCCCGGCAGGTCGTTGACCGGCACGGCGGAATATTCCCGGGTTCGGCAGCCGAGTTGGCCGAGTTGCCGGGCATTGGCCGATCGACAGCCGCGGCGATCGCCGCCTTCTGTTTTGGCGAACACGTTGCCATCCTCGACGGCAACGTCAAGCGGGTGCTGAGCCGGGTGGTCGGCTTCGATGGCAATCTGGCGCAGGCTTCTCAGCAGCGTCTGCTGTGGGATGTGGCGAGCCGCCTGCTGCCCGCGCCGCAGCTGCTCGAGGGCTCGGGCCAGACCGCAATTGCAGCCTATACCCAGGGTCTGATGGACCTGGGAGCCGGCCTGTGCCGCATCAGGGCGCCGGATTGCGCCAGTTGTCCGGTGCAGGCGATCTGTGCGGCGGCACGCGGCGGCGATGCGACCCGTTACCCGGTCAAGACGCGCAAGATCCGGCGCAGCGTGCGAGAAAACCATTGGCTTGCACTGGCCTGGCGCAATCGCCTGTGGCTGGTCCGGCGACCCGATCAGGGCATCTGGGCGGGTCTGTGGAGTCTGTGCGAATTCGACCCTTCAGCCGATATGCGGTCCATCACAAGTGGCTGGCCAGGAATCGCGCGCGACTTGCCGGCATTCAAGCATGTGCTGACTCACCTCGACTGGATCTTGCGGCCCTTGGTGCATCAGCTGCCCGACGATCTCGACGCAGCACAGGTCGCCGCCATCTGCGCGACGCTGCCGGCGGGTGCCGACGGCAGCTGGTTTCTGCACAGCGAGGTCGACACGCTCGGCATTCCGACCGCATTGCGCCGTCTGTTGCCGATGCTTTGATTTGCAAGCGGCCGGCCGTCAGCCGATCACACCCTTGTTGCGCAGAAAGTCGTCGACCAGGCCGAGGCGAATCAGTGGATCTTCCAGTGCCATCAGTTTTTGCTTGGCGGCCAGCGTGATCGGCAGGATCTCGCACCAGCGATTGGCAACCCAGCCGGCATCGGCAAAATTCATCGGCTCGAGAAACGGTTTTGCACCTTGCGCGGTGAGCGTATCGATCGCATCCACCAGAGCAGCCACGCAGGCGGCGAGTTGTTCGCCGGGCGGCGCCGGTTCGTCGTCGGCTATGAATTCGACATCGGCCGTCCACAGCCCGTCTGCCTGCTGGGCTACCGATTCCGTCGCAAAACGGCGCGTGCCTTGGCAACGCAAATCGAGGATGCCACTTTGCGGGCTGTCGACATCGATGATGCGGGCCAGCACGCCAACCGGCTCGAGGTCGACCGCCTCGGTTTCGGCGTTCCTGACGTCGCTGCCCTGGCGCAGCGCGATTACGCCAAAGCCGTCACCGGAACGCAGACAGCGGCTCATCAAATCCAGATAGCGAGCCTCGAAAACCTTCAACATCAGCAATCCACCGGGGAACAATACCGAGCGCAGCGGAAACAACGGCAATGCCGTGCGGCCGGGCGTGTCGTCGCCGATGGATTCGCGATCAGCGTTCATCGAGTTCCCGGTGCCGCACCAGTGCTGCGCTGCGTCCGGCAAAACGTCGTGCCAGTTCTTCCACCACGTAGACCGAGCGATGCTGGCCACCGGTGCAGCCGATCGCCACCGTCAGGTAACTTCGGTTGTCGGCCTGGTAGCTGGGCAGCCAGCGGGTCACAAAAGTCTCGATCTGACCCAGCATCTCGCCGGCATCTGGATCGTGCTTCAGAAAGTCGACCACGGCGGCATCGCGACCGGTGAGTGGCCGCAGGTCGGGTTCGTAGAACGGATTTGGCAAGACCCGGACATCGAATACCAGATCCGCATCGAGCGGCACGCCCTGTTTGTAGGCAAACGATTCGAAGACCAGCGTCAGGTTGCTTTCGCTGACCGCCAGGTAATCGCGCAGCCAGGCACGCAACTGGGCGGGCCGCAATTGGCTGGTATCGATGACGGTGGAGACTTCGCGCAAATCGGCAAGCAGGGCGCGTTCCAGATCGATCGCGTCGACCAGCGCGCGTTGCCCGGCGCCGGTCTGGCCCACATCGCCCATCGCCTGCGACAACGGATGCGGCCGGCGCGTTTCGGAAAAACGCCGTACCAGCGCGTCGGTGCTGGCGTCGAGAAAGACGGTGCGAACCAGCCGGTTCTCGTCGCGCAGGCGCTTGATCAGCGGCAGCAGCTTGGGCAGCGAACCAATCGCACGCACGTCAACCGCGACCGCAATTCGCGGTTGTGATCTGGTTTGCTCGAGCTCCAGAAACTGCGGCAGCAGATCGGGCGGCAGGTTGTCGACACAGAAGAAGCGGGCATCCTCGAGCGCGTGCAGCGCCACCGATTTGCCCGATCCCGAGATGCCGGTGATGAACACGATCTGGCGCTTGTCGGCAGCGTCACGCGCAGCCGTCACGTCATTGGTCGAGGTCGGGGTCAAAGTCATGTCTGGCGTCGTCCGCGAGTGCTTGTACCGGTGCCTGCGCTTGCCACACCCGGCGTCGCGCCAACGCTGAGCATTTCCTGCGCATGGGCGAGGCTGGTGCTGGAAAGCCGTTCGCCGCCCAGCATGCGCGCGATTTCCGCAACCCGCTTTTCACCGCTCACATCGACCACCGTGCTCTGGGTGTGACCGTCTTGCACCTGTTTGCTGACGACGAAATGATGATCGGCACAAGCCGCCACTTGCGGCAGGTGGGTGACTGCCAGCACCTGACGATCGCGTCCGAGCTGTTTCATCAGCCGGCCGACCGATTCGGCGACTGCGCCGCCGACACCGGCGTCGATCTCGTCGAAGATCAGTGTGCCGGCCGCCTGCTCGGCACGGTCGGATTTCTGCTGGCTGGTCGTCACGGCCACCGCCAGTGCGATCCGCGACAACTCGCCGCCCGAGGCGACCTTGGCCATCAGGCGCGGTGTGCTGCCCTCGTGGCCGGCGACCAGAAACTCGGCCGCCTCGTTGCCGAACGACTGCGGCTGAGCCTGCTCGACCAGTGCCACCTCGAAGCGGCCGCCGGCCATCCCGAGTTGCTGCATCGCCTGTGTGATGGCTGATGACAGCGTCGGAGCCGCTCGTTTGCGCAACACCGACGCGCGTTTGGCTTCGACCTGGAATGCGGCAGCGGCCTGGCCAAGCGATTGCTCGAGCTGGTCGAGATCGCTGGCTTCATCGAGCGTTTGCCGCTCGTGCACCCATTGCGCCAGCAGCGCAGGCAGTTCTTCGGGCGGCCGGTGGTAGCGCCGGGCCAGGCCGAGCCACGCCGACAGCCGATCGTCGACCGCCTGCAAGCGATCGGGTTCGGGCTCGGTGTGGTGCAGATAACTCGACAGACTGCGTGCCGCATCCTGCAACTGGGCCTGGGCGCCGCGCAAGGCCTCGAGCACTTCGACCAGATCACGGTCGATGCCGGCAGCTGACTCGATCGCATCGATCGCGCGTTGCGTCAAGCCATCGGCCGCAGGCTCGTCTTCGCTGATCGACAGCAGCGCACCACGCGCCGCATCGATCAGGCCTTGTGCATTCGACAGCTTGCGGTGCTCGGCGTCCAGTTCGGCCCACTCGTCGCTGCCCGGCGCCAGTTTGTCGATCTCGCCGATCTGCCAGTTCAGGCGGTCGCGTTCGCGCAGGTGGTCGGCCTGGCGCAGGAGGGCGTCGTTCAAGGCATCGCTGGCCGACTTCCAATTGGCGAATGCGCGGGCCAGTGGCGCGGGATCGAGGCCGGCATGGTTGTCCAGCAAAGCGCGCACAGCCGGCGCACGTGTCAGGCTTTGCCAGGCATGCTGGCCGTGGATGTCGACCAGGTGATCGGCGGCCTCGCGCAGTTGTGTGACTGTGGCGCTGCTGCCATTGATCCAGGCGCGGCTCTTGCCCTGCGCATCGATGCTTCGGCGCAGCAGCAGGCGCGGCTCATCATCCGGCGAATCGACCGCGAAACCGGCGTCATCCAGCCAGGCCCGCAGGCTGGCTGGTGCATCGAACTCGGCCGAGATATCGGCGCGTGCCGCCCCTTCGCGGACCACGCCGGAGTCCCCACGACTGCCGAGCGCAAGTTGCAACGCATCGACGAGGATCGATTTGCCGGCGCCGGTTTCTCCGGTCAACGCGGAAAACCCGCCGCTGAACTCGACTTCGAGCGCGGTGACGATGACGAAGTCACGCAAAGCCAGCCGTCGCAACATCTAGTGCCCTGTCCCCGAATTCCAGTGCAGCTTGCGGCGCAAGGTGGCGTAGTAACTCCAGCCCAGCGGATGCAGGAAGCGCACCTGGTGCGGCGAGCGACGCACCACCACGCGGTCGCCACGCAACATGCTGGCGAGGCTTTGCATGTCGAAATTGACGCTGACTTCACGCCCGGCCACGATCTCGATGCTGGTCTCGAGCGAATCAGGCAACACGATCGGCCGGTTCGACAAGTCGTGTGGCGCGATCGGCACCAGCACCCAGCCGGCAATTCCCGGGTGCAGGATCGGACCGCCGGCCGACAGGGCATACGCCGTCGAGCCGGTGGGGGAAGCCAGGATCAAGCCGTCGGCACGGAAATTGGCGACGAAATCGCCGCCGATGTCGATTTTCAGCTCGACCATGCTGGCGGTGCCGCCACGGCTGACCACCACATCGTTGAAGGCAAAACTTTCGTAGATTCGCTGGCCGTCACGCCACACCGAACCTTCCAGCATCGACCGGGTTTCCTCGAAGTGGTCGCCATCGATCATCGGGCCGAGTGCCGCCTGGAAATCGGTGATCGAGATGTCGGTGATGAAGCCGAGCCGACCCTGGTTGATGCCAATCAGCGGAACGCCGCTGAGCGCGAAACGCCTGGCGGTGGCGAGCATGGTGCCGTCACCGCCGACGACGATGGCCAGATCACAGCGCTCACCCATCTGGCGCTGATCGAGCGCGGGATATTCGGTGATTCCGGTGGCCATCGCCGTATCCTGCTCGAGCGAAACATCGAGCCCGCGGCGGTCGAGAAAGTGGGCGATCTCGAGAAGCACGTCTCGGATACCGTGGGCCTGGTATTTCCCGACCAATGCAACATGACGGAAACGGCTCACCATATGCGGGCGATTACACCACAGGGATACCGCCTGCCGCCGCGTGCATTCCGCCCGGCGAGGGTGCGCCCTACAATGAATTCCCAATGGACGACCGTTCGAAGAAGTTGCTGAACACCCTGGTCGAGCGATACATCGCCGACGGGCAGCCGGTCGGGTCGAGAACGCTGTCGAAAGCCTCCGGTCTGGAACTGTCGCCGGCGACGATTCGAAACGTGATGGCCGACCTCGAAGAGCTGGGCCTCATCGCCAGCCCGCACACCAGCGCCGGACGGATCCCGACGGCGCGCGGCTACCGCTTGTTCGTCGATGCGATGTTGACCGCCCAGCCGCGCCAGTTTCAATCGATCGGCGCCGTCGAGCCAAAGTTGCCGCCCGACCAGCCACAGCGCGTGATTGCCAATGCGGCGCAGATGTTGTCCAACCTGTCGAGTTTTGTCGGCGTGGTGACGGCGCCGCGCAAGGCCACCGTGTTTCACCACATCGAATTCATGCGCCTGTCGGAACGGCGCGTGTTGGTGATCCTGGTTGCGCCGGATGGCGATGTGCAGAACCGGGTGATCTTCACCGCGCAAGACTACAGCTCGAGCCAGTTGATCGAAGCCAGCAACTACCTCAGCGCGCACTATGCCGGGCTGACGCTCGAGCAGGTTCGCGAGCGGTTGAGGTCGGAAGTCGACGCGTTGCGTGGCGAAATCTCGACCTTGATGCAGGCGGCCGTGCAGGTCAGCAGCGACGCCGTGGCCGACAGCCAGGATCAGGTCGTGATCTCCGGCGAGCGCAACCTGTTGACGGTGCAGGATTTTTCCAGCGACCTGGGCAGCCTGCGCCGCCTGTTCGACCTGTTCGAGCAGAAGACGCAGCTGATGCGCCTGCTCGACGTCAGCAGCAAGGCCGAAGGCATCCGCATCTACATCGGCGGCGAAAGCATGGTCGTCCCGTTCGAGGAGCTGTCGGTGGTCTCGGCGCCGTACGAAGTCGACGGCACCATCGTCGGCACGCTCGGCGTCATCGGCCCGACACGCATGGCCTACGACCGCATGATCCAGATCGTCGACATCACCTCAAGGCTGGTCAGCAACGCGCTGAGCACGAAGTGATCTCGCCTCTGTAATTGGCGCAGACGGTGAGCCTCAGACCGGTTCCGGCACCAGCGACACCCCGCGAGCTATCAGTGTCAGCGAGGCGCGGTCACCCACTTTCCAGGGCAGGTCCAGATCGGCGCAGACGATGAAGATCGGGCCGAGTTCGGTGGCCAGCGTCATTTCGAGCTGACCGCCGAGGTAGGTGTACTGCGAAACCGTGGCCGCCATGCCCGCACCCTCGGCCGGGCCGATGCGCCAGGCTTCGGGCCGAATTGCCAGCTTGACCGGCCCGGCGGGCGCAGACGCGGATTGGCGCATCGGCACTTCGAGTGGCCCGAGCCTGACGGTGCCGTCGGCCAGCGACTGGGCATCGAATAGGCCGGCTTCGCCCATGAAGCCGGCGACGAAGGCGTTGGCAGGTTGCTCATAGAGTTGCGCCGGCGTGCCGGTCTGCGCGATCAGCCCGGCGTTCATGATGATGATCTGGTCACTCACCGCCATGGCCTCGTTCTGGTCGTGGGTCACATAGGCCACCGTCAGCCCAAGCCGCTGCTGCAGCGCGCGGATTTCTTCGCGCATGCTGCGGCGCAATCGCGCGTCGAGATTGGACAGCGGTTCGTCGAACAACATCACCGAGGGTTCCAGCACCAGCGAGCGCGCCACTGCCACACGCTGCTGCTGGCCACCCGAGAGTTCACTCGGCAGGCGCAGGTCGTAGCCGGTCAGGCCGACGCTGGCCATGGTGGCGCGTGCACGCTCGGCGGCGTCGGCTTTCTTCATGCCTTGTACGACCAGGCCATAGGAAACGTTCTCGATCACGCTCATGTGCGGAAACAGCGCGTAGCTCTGGAACACCATGCTGACATTGCGCTCGGCCGGGCCGAGCGAGGTGACGTCCTGGCCGTCGATCAGGATACTGCCGCTTGTCGGCGAATCGAGCCCGGCGATCATGCGCAGCAGCGTGGTCTTGCCACAGCCCGATGGCCCGAGGATGGTCGTCAGCGTGCCCTTCGGCACGACCAGGTCGACGCCCTTGACAACCAGCGCGGCTTTCGGTCCCCCATAACGCTTGGTGA
>JBDTQC010000056.1:0-11927 GCA_039932405.1 Ideonella sp. | reverse complement strand
GACCTGAAGGGGACGTGGCACGTGGTACAGGATTCGGTGCTGCAGTCGACCATGATCTTCGCCGTGGTCATCGGCGGCAGTCTGGTCGGCTTCGTGCTGGCGCGGATGGGGGTATCTGCTTCAGTCGTCGAGCTTATCAAGAGCGTGGACATGACCGCTTGGCAGTTCCTGCTGCTGGCCAACGTGATCCTGCTTGGCCTGGGCATGTTCCTTGATGGTGTGGCGATGATCGTGCTGACAGCGCCGCTGCTCTTTCCCATCGCCACCGCTTTGGGCATCAATCCGATCCACTTCGCGGTGGTGATGGTGGCCAACGTCGAAATCGCAACGCTCACGCCGCCGATTGGCCTGAACCTCTTCGTGATGGCGGGCATTGCCAAGTTGCCGGTGCATGAAGTGGTGCGCGGTGTGATGCCTTTCTATGCCGTGCGCATCGTCGGCCTGATGCTGATCACTTTCGTGCCGGCAATCTCGCTGATCCTGCTGAACTGAACCGCAAAGGATGTCCATGAACACCGCCCTCCCAGCCGCTGACGCAACGATCTCGCAGCAACTCGCAGCCTTCGCCCAAGGATTGCGCACCGAGGACATTCCCGACGCCGTGCTCGAACGCGCGCGCTATCTGATCCTCGACGCGGTCGGCATCGCCTGGGCATCGACTCACTTCGACTTCGCACACCGGTCGCTTTCGGCCATGACCGAGCTGTCGGCCGGTGCCGGCGATACGCCGGTCATCGGTTTGCCGCAACGCTTGCAGGCGCGCGACGCCATGCTGATGAATGGCCTGCTGGTGCACGGTCTGGACTTCGACGATACGCACGCGCCAGGCGTCATCCACGCCACGGCCAGCTGCTTTCCGGCGGCGCTCGGGGTAGCGGCGCAGGCGGGCCTGAGCGGGCGCGAACTGCTCACCGCCTACGTCATCGGCATGGAAGCCGGCTCGCGCCTTGGCGCGGTAGCCAAGGGCGGCTTTCACCAGGTGGGCTTCCACCCGACCGGGCTCGTCGGCGCATTCGCCTGCACGCTGGTGGCCGGCAAGCTGCTGAACCTGACGGCCGACCACCTGGTGATGGCGCAGGGAATTGCACTGAGCGTGGCCGCCGGCAGCCTCGAATTCCTGCAGGACGGCGCCTGGACCAAGCGCATGCACCCGGGATGGGCGGCGGTATCGGGTTTGACCGCGGCGACGATGGCGCGTCATGGCTTCATCGGTCCACGCGAGGCCTACGAAGGGCGCTTCGGACTCTTCAACAGCCATCTCGGTGCCGCACACATGGCGCAGGCTGATCTCTCGCTGGCCACCGCCGATCTCGGCAGCAACTGGGAACTGCCGGTGGTGTCGGTCAAGCCCATTCCGGCGTGCCACTTCACCCATGCATGTGCTGACGCCGCCGCACTGCTGCGCGATCGCCACGGTCTGAAGCCGCAGGACATCGCCTCGGTGCGGGCGTTGGTCCCGGAAGAAGTCGTGAAGACCGTTTGCGAGCCGGTGGCGACCAAGCAGCGACCGCAGAACAGCTATGACGCGCAGTTCAGCATCCCTTACATCGTGGCAACCGCGCTGACGCATGGCAGCTTCGGCCTGCAACACCTCGAAGACAGCGCCCTGCGTGATGCCGAGGTCATCGCGCTGGCCCACAAGGTTCACTACGAAGTCGATCGCGACTCGCCATTCCCGAAGTATTACTCCGGCGAGGTCATCGTGACCACGCACGACGGACGCGAACTGCGCCACCGCGAACACGTGAACCGGGGCGCCTCGGACCGGCCGCTGAGTGGCGCCGACATCGAACAGAAGTTTCTGCGCAACCTGTCACTGGTTACCAGCAGCGCGCGCGCGCAGCAGGTGCTCGACAGCGTGCTGACACTGCATCAGGCGCCCAGCGCACGCGACCTGGCCGAACGATTGTCGGCCGACGCGCGCGGCGCCTCGCGGGCCTGACGGGCGTGAGACATACCTCGACGGTTACACCATCCAACTCACCATGACCGCAGCCATGACACAAGATTCAGAACTGGAACGCATGACGATCGACGCGGTCGAGAAGTTTCTCGAGTCCGAAGTGCGCCCGCATGCGCACGCGCTTGAAAAGGACGACATCTACCCGGCCGAGATCGTCGAGAAGATGAAGGCCATGGGCCTGTTCGGCTGCATCATCGACCCTGAATATGGTGGCCTGGGATTGTCGGCATCGACCTACGCCACCATCATCGAGCGCATGGCGGCGGTGTGGATGTCGATCTCCGGCATCATCAATTCGCACCTCATCATGGCCTGGGCCGTGCAGCGCAATGGCACCGAAGCGCAGAAGCGTGCCTACCTGCCGCGTTTCGCCAGCGGCGAACTGCGTGGCGGCGTCGGCTTGACCGAGCCGGACTGCGGCACCGATCTGCAAGCCATCCGAACGGTGGCGCGACGCGACGGCGACGACTACGTGATCAACGGCTCCAAGACCTGGATCACCAACAGCATGTATGGCAATACGATTGCGCTGCTGGTCAAGACCGACCCTGCGGCGACTCCGCGCCACAAGGGCATGAGCCTGTTCATCGCGGAGAAGGGACCGGGCTTCAAAGTCACCCGCAAACTGGAAAAGCTGGGTTACCGTGGCATCGACACCTGCGAGTTGCAGTTCGAGAACTACCGCGTGCCAGCCGACCGGCTGATCGGGGGTGTCGAGGGCAAGGGCCTGAAACATGTTCTGAACGGGCTCGAACTGGGCCGCATCAACGTCGCCGCGCGCGGCGCGGGTGTGGCGCGCGAGGCGTTGCGCGAGGCAGTGGTGTATTCGCAGCAGCGCAAGACCTTTGGCAAGCCGATCTGCGAGCACCAGGCGATTGCGCTGATGCTGGGCGAGATGGCCACGCGGTGCGAGGCGTCCACGCTGCTCGTGCAGTCAGCCGCGCGAGCCTTCGACCGCGGCGAGCGCTGCGACATGGAAGCCGGCATGGCCAAATACTTCGCAACCGAATCAGCCATGAGCAATGCGCTTGATTCGATGCGCATCCACGGCGGCTACGGCTACTCGAAGGATTTCAACATCGAACGCCTGTACCGCGATGCCCCGTTGCTGCTGATCGGCGAGGGCACCAACGAGATGCAAAGGCTGATCATCGCCAAGCAGATGGTGGAACGGAACCCGGCATGAAACTCCCCCTCGAAGGCTTGCGCATCGTCGCCGTCGAACAGTACGGCGCCGGGCCCTTCGGAACCCAGCATCTGGCCGATCTGGGCGCCGAAGTCATCAAGATTGAAAACCCGCGCGACGGTGGCGACGTCGGGCGCGCCGTCGGCCCTTATTTCTTCGGGCCCGGCGATAGCCACTTTCACCAGTCGTTCAATCGAAACAAGAAGAGCCTGACGCTCGACCTCAAGGTGCCAGAGGCCGTGGCGCTGTTTCACGACCTCGTGCGAAGCGCCGATGCGACGTTCGACAACCTGCGCGGCGACCTGCCCGGTCGGCTGGGTCTGACCTACGAGACGCTGCAGGCAGTCAACCCGAAAATCGTCTGCGCCCACCTCTCAGCTTACGGACGCACTGGCGAGCGCGCTGCCTGGCCGGGTTACGACTACCTGATGCAGGCCGAGGCGGGTTACCTCTCGCTGACCGGCGAACCGGATGGCCCGCCGGCGCGAATGGGCCTGTCGATCATCGACATGATGACCGGCACGACTGCCGCGTTGGGTCTGTTGGCCGGCATCGTCGATGCGCAGCGCAGTGGCCAGGGGCGCGACATCGATGTCAGCCTCTACGATGTGGCCATGAACAACCTGAGCTATGTCGGTGCGTGGTACCTCAACGAGGGCAAGGTGGTAGGGCGCGCGCCGCGTTCCGCGCACCCCTCGCTCACGCCCAGCCAGCTCTATCGGACGCAGGATGGATGGATGTTCGTGATGTGCAACAAGGAGAAATTCTGGCGCGTCTTCTGCGAGGTGATCGGACGGCCAGCCTGGGCCGACGACCCGGAGTATGGCAACTACAGCGGCCGTCTCGAACACCGAGAACGGCTCACGCAAGACCTGGATGCCGTGCTCGGCCAGGCAACCACTGCGACGTGGATCGAACGCTTGGCAGGCCAGGTGCCCGTCGCACCAGTCTATGACGTGGCGCAAGCACTCGAAAGCCCGTTTGCGCAGGCTGAAGGGCGCATCATGACGGCGCCGCACCCGTCGCGCGGCAGCATCCGCACCGTGGCTGGTCCCTTCCGCTGCGCGCAGGCCGAAGAGCGCATCGGCATTGCACCCGCGTTGGGTGAGCACAACGATGAGTTGCTGCGCGGGCTGGGTTACGACGACGCGCGCATTGCCGCGCTGAGTGCCGCCGGCGCGATATGAATAGAAGGGGCCCGGACATGCTGGCGAGCCAGCCGCAGTACGCGTTGATCGCGCAGGCGCTGATGGCCGATATCGCCAGTGGCCGCCAGCTGGTGGGGTCGTTGCTGCCGTCCGAGCTCGATCTGTGCACGCAGTTCGGCGTCAGTCGCCACACCGTGCGAGAAGCCATGCGCATGCTTCAGGATCGTGGGCTGGTGTCGCGCCAGCGCGGCGTGGGCACGCTGGTGAAGGCCGACAAGGTCGAGACCCACTACGTGCAGTCCACCGCGTCCATCGCCGACTTGCTTCAATATGTCGAAGACACCCGGCTCGTGACCGAACGAATGACACCAGTGGTGGCCGATGCAGCGCTCGCGGAGGTGCTGAAATGCACCGCTGGTCAGCGCTGGGTGCACGTGCGCGGCTTCCGCTATGTGGGCACGAATGAGCACCCCATCGCACTGACCGACATCTTCCTGCACGCTGCCTTTGGCGGCGTCAAGAAGCTGATCGGTGTGCACAAGGTGCCGGTCTACAGACTCATCGAGCAGCAGTACGGACAGACGGTTGTCGAGGTTCGCCAGCGCATTGAAGCCACACTGGTCGGCGAGGTAGAAGCCCGCGCCCTGTCGGTCGAGCCCGGCAGTGCCGGCCTGGTGGTCACGCGCCATTACGTTGGCAAGAATGATCAGGTACTCGAAGTGGCAGTGAATCTGCACCCTGCCGAACGTTATGCCTATTCGCAGTCGCTGCGGCTGCAGAATATGCAGTTGTAGGCCACGCACCTGGCGCAACGGGACGCACCCGCCATCAGGTTCGCAAACACGACCATTCTTCGTGCTCAAGTGATTTCGGATTTGTCGTCATGCCCGGATTCGGCACGCGAGGCATCGGGTCGATGCGCAGCGACCCGGCACAATCGATGGCGGTGACCGCCCGGTTGCCTTGACGTCCAATCCCTGCAACGCGAGCATTCGCGCAGTCACCCGGAGCTTCCACACATGTTTTCTCACATCATGATCGGCACCAACAACCTGGAGAAATCCAAGGCGTTTTATGACGCGTTGCTGGGCACCCTGGAGGTGCCGGCCGGCGCGCTCGACCGCAACCGCATTTTCTGGCGCACGCCCGGCGGGGTGTTTTCGGTGACCCTTCCAATCGACGGGCAGCCTGCAACAGCAGGAAACGGCGGCACCATCGGCTTTGCCTGCAAGTCGACCGATATGGTCGATGCATGGCATGCGATGGGGATTGCTCACGGTGGTACCACTTGCGAAGACCCGCCAGGTGTGCGCGAAGGCGCCAACGGCAAGCTCTACCTGGCCTACCTCCGCGATCCCGATGGCAACAAGATTTGCGGCATCCACCGCATGCCGCGCAGCTGAGATCCGCTTGACCTGAGAAGCTGGAGATGGTGCTGCCAGGCCACTTCGCCACCGGGCCAGCAGGCAAGGCCCAGCCCCGAGCAGCCGACGCGCCTAGCCGCGGCCCGGGGTGGGGCCGGGCTTGAGCTCCACCATGTAGGCGCGCGCATTCGAGCCGCCGATGTTCTCGACCTGGTGCGTGCCAGCTTCTTCCCAAAACACATCGCCAGCCTGGTTCTGCGCGATGATCACCTTGCCGTCGGGCAGGGTCACCTTGGCCTTGATCGGTGTCATCGCGATGTTCAGGTGCGCCGGGTGCGAGTGCACGCCCTGGCCGCAAACGCCCAGACCTGGCCGGCTCAGGTATTCGAGTACCCGGATACGATCGTTCTCGAATACCACCGAATAGCTGCGTGGGTTGCTGCGCGCCGGATCCTGGGCCAGTGACTCTGCGGCCAGGCCGAAAGAACCCAGCAGGGCTGCGAGTTGACGGCGCGTCAGGGCAGATTTTTTGTCGATATTCATGAGCACTCCTTCGCAAAGGTCTGAAACGTCGATTCACATCGAACGAAACAGGTAGTGGTACGGCGCTGCCACTGGCAGCGACTCCCGGTGTTCCTTCAACCTCAGCAACATCCCGCCGCGGTCGTCGCGCACCACGCGGGCGATGGCGTGCACGTTGACGATGCACGATCGATGCACCTGCCAGAACATGGTTGGGTCGAGTTCCTCGGCAAGCTCCTTGATGGGCTTTCGGATCACCGATTCGGCATCCGCCGTGAGCACCAGTGTGTAGCGCGAGTCGGCCCTGAAACAGAGGATCTCGTCGACCGTGAGCAACTGCACCGCACTGCCACGCGAGGCATTGATCCATTGCAGGTGTTGGCGCGGCATCAGCGCGCCAGTGGCCGCCAGTTGCTGCCACGCGAGCTGGCAGTCGGGAGCGGCTTCGCCCAGCCGAGCTTTGAGCCGCCGCACCATCGTCGCCAGGCGTGGAGTCGACAGCGGCTTCAGCACGTAGTCGATGCCGCCGGCCTCGAAGGCCGCCAGCGCATGCTGGTCGTAGGCGCTGATGAACACCGCGTGGCAGCGCCCGGCGATGTTCTGCGCCACCTCGAGCCCTGTGAGGCGCGGCATCCGGATGTCGAGCAAAGCGATGTCCGGCGCGTGGGTCTCGATGGCCTGCAGCGCGGCCACACCGTCGCCGACCCGGGCTGCGATGTGCAGTTGTGGCCACAGCGCGCCGAGTTGCTCGCACAACTCGTCGGCCAGCAGCGGCTCGTCTTCTGCCACGATAGCGCAGGGCCGCCGCAGCCGTCTGTCGTCAAGCGGTTTCAAGGGGAATGCCCAGGAAGTGGTGGAAACGTCCGCTGCCTGCAGGCTCGCAGCGGAAGACCGCCGCGTCACCGTACAGAGCCCTCAACGTACGCTGGGTGTCTTCGGCGCGCGCCGTCGGCAGCGCTACCGGCGCGTCCAGCACCAGGCCCAGCGCGGCGCCGAATTGCGGGTCGAGCAAGGGCCATGCCGCGCAGACACTGGCCGTCAACCTGAGTGTGGCGTTGGCTGGCAACACCGGTGCGATGCCGGTCAGCAATGGCAGCAGCAGACCGGCCGGGAACGCCAGATCCTGTGCGCCTTCCGAGAGCTCGGCGTCGAACGTTGCCGAGCCGTCGCCCGCCAGTGCCCGGCAGTGCATGTAGGACTGCGCCAGTGCCAGTTCCTGCGCCAGGCATGACGAGGCGCTGTTCAGACGCGGCAGGGCAGCGCGCAGAAAGACGATCAACTCATCGAGCAAGGCCTCGGCGCGCCGGGGATCGGCCGGGTAGAGGCGTTCGACCGCATCGAGCAGGTCGAAAAACAACTGCGGATTGACACGGGCTTGCAAGGCTCGCAGCTGGGACTCGACCACGCGCCGACGAGCAGCGATCTGGGCCGCCTGCAAACTTTGCAGGCGCATTGCTGCCGAGGCCTGACGGCGCACACCTTCTTCGCGAAAGATCAGAAACACCGACACCCAGATCACGATCCAGATGGGCTGTGTCAGTGTCGTCCGGGCGGGCAAGGTCAGGCCAAGCCGCGCGGAATAGACGCGTGTGTTGAAGGACGCGATGTGGACGGCAATCGCGACCAGCGCGATAAACACGAAGCGCAGCAACAACCATCCCACGCCGGCGAGCTGCTGGCGCCGCAGCCAATGCAATGCACCCAGCTGTGCGAGAACGCTCACGAACCAGGTCAGCGAGACACTGATGGTGAACATCCAGAAGTCGGGCGAGGGATTGCCGACTGCGCTCAAGGCCCCCAAGGAAATCATCAGGCCCAAGCCGCCGGACAGAGCTGCTGCCAGTTGAACCTGGCGCCACAACACGCTCCAGTCCGCGGACCACTCCCCACGCGGTCTCGTCGCCGTGCTGGCTGCGCGTGCGCTGCGCGGGATCGTGGTGGTGGCATTTGCCATCAAGGCGCCTCGCCGCCCGGCATTGCGCCGGCCGCGACGCTGGCCGCGAGCACGATGCGGGCGACCACCCCGCGGCCCGGCGAGCCGATCTGCAGCTGCGCCGAGCGGCCGTAGCGTGCCTGGAGCTGGCGGCGAATGTTGGTGAGCCCGACGCCCGTCCCACCGGCACCGGCCGTGTCCAAGCCCACGCCGTTGTCGGCGACAGTGATCTGCAGTTTGTCGCCGATGAACCGGGCCTGCACCTCGATGTGTCCGCCGAAGGGGGTTGGATCGATGCCATGCCGCACCGCGTTTTCGACCAGCGTAAGCACCACCATCGGCGGAAATGCCAGCCCGCCGAGGGCAGACCCTTCGCTGACGCAGAAGCTGAGCCGCTGTCCCATGCGCACCTTCAACAGCGCCAGGTAGTCATGCACCAGCGCCAGCTCGTCGTGCAGGTTGGCATCGTCGCGGCGTACCCCGGGCAGCGCCGCGCGCAGGTAGCCTTTCAGGTGAGACATCATCCGCGCGCCCGACTCGGGCTGAACGCGGTACAGGCGACGCACGTTGGCCAGGGTGTTGAACAGGAAGTGAGGTTCGATCTGCGCCTTCAGCAACTGCAGCTCCAGCTCGCGTTCGTCGCCGGCCAGGCGCGCGACCGACGCGGC
Source organism: Ideonella sp. (assembly GCA_039932405.1). Lineage (GTDB taxonomy): Bacteria > Pseudomonadota > Gammaproteobacteria > Burkholderiales > Burkholderiaceae_C > Ideonella_A. The sequence goes on along the minus strand of JBDTQC010000056.1, from coordinate 3,143 downwards.
CGCAGCGCCGGCCCGCGCATCCGCGTCGCGCACGCGCTGCCATACCATGAACATGGCTGCGACATAGCCGCCCAGCACGCTCCAGCGCAGCGCCTCCGCGAGTGCCAGGGAACTCCAGGGCAGCGCGCGCCAGCCGTGAGTCGAGACCGCAATCGCCAGCGTGCTCGCCCAGGCCGCCGCGTAAAGGGCCGCGGCGTTCAATGGCAACCGCCTCCAGGGGCCGAACTGCCAGCGCGTCGCCAGTCGGTTGCTGAACTCGAACCCGGCCCACATCGCCATTGCGATCAGCAGCAATTCACCCAGCAACTGTAGCCAGGCCTGCAGCACCTCGGCCACCGACCAGAAGTCGAGCAGGTCGTCCTGGAACAGCAACTGGGTCGATGCGAGCAAGGCCATCGCGCCTGCCCCAGCCGCCCCGCGCAGGCGCAACGGGGCAAAAACGGAGCGCAGAACAAGGGTGGCGGCCATGATCGGCTTCCCAGAGATTTTCAGCTGCGCACGAGGCGGGCGCATCCGCTCAGGCGTCTCGATTATGCTGGCGCTCTGGGATGCTGCAACCCCTCCATGTCACTTACCGCGGCTGAAAATTGCGCGCGAGTGCCCACTGCGCGACGTTGCGGCCGAGCGCCACGCCGTCCAGCGTGGAGGTCCGGAAATGCATCCCTCCGGCTATGCGTGCGAGCTGCACCTCGTCGACCATTGCGTCGATGGAAGCAAACGCGTGCTTGCTGCCGGTCACGGTGCTGTCGAACTCGAAGTTCAGCTTGGTCGTGCCGTAGTACTGACGCAAGGTCTCGGCCAGGGCGCCAGCCACGCAGCCGTGCGCGGCGGGGTACTCGGGATGGTTGGGTGTTGGAACTACCGCTGCCCAGGTGGTGTCGGGCGCGGTCGCGGCATTGCCGTCGCTGTCGGCCAGCGTGATGGCACTCAGCGGACGCCAGAACTGAAATTGATACTTCGATTCGAAGCAGGCATTGGTCGCGTCCGAATGCGTGACCCAGAGCATCGCCATCAGGCGCGCCTGTTCGGCCAGGCTGCTGCCGGTCGTTGCAAACCGGCGCAGATTGCGTGGCCACAAGGCGAATGGCGGTTCGGTGTGGAAGCGCGCGATCTCGGTCTGCGCGGCGGTGCGTGTGCTGCTGCTGACCGCTCCCAAGGCGCGTGTCTCTTCGACATCGCTGGCATAGGCGGCGCTCGTGAGGGCCGGCGGCCCCGGCGCCCGGAATTGCGCGTTGGATGTCAGCGCGAATGGCTTGACGCTGGGCAGGTAGCGGTTGATCGGATTGAGTCCTCGAAACTGGCCCGGCAGGGTGCCTGGTACGTAAGTGGTCAGCACGATCGATCGGCCATCACCGGCCCGCAGTGCCAGCACCTTGGCAGCGACCTCCGCGCCGACCGCCAGTCCCAGTGTCTTGGCGCTGCCGTCGGGCAGCGAGGCGAGCAGGCTGTCATGGGCAGATTGGTAGACCGCAGTGCGCGCCGGGAACAGGCCGCGCAGCACCTGGTAGGCGGCCTCGCCGGCAGCGGCGTCCTGCGAAGCACCGTCCGTGCTCGCGGTGGGCGTCACCGCGAAAGGCCGGTGAGTGCCGGCGATGGCGATGACCGCGTCGTACATCGCCACATGCACGGTGGCCAGGTCGGTCGCATAGATCGGCCGCTGCTCCTCGGCGGTGCCGGTGGCTCCCGCCGGCTGGTTGATGGTGGCTGCTGCGACTTCGTCCCAGATGGACACGGTATTCGGTCCTGCCACGGTGATGAACACCGGCTCATCGCCGCCGCCGTTGTCGCCTCCGCAGGCAGTCTGGAACAGGCAGGCGCAGGCGGCGACAAGGGTGCTCAGTACGGTTCGGGTGGCATTGGGCATGGGACGCTCCTGTTGGATGGCGCCAGGCGAGGGATTCGCCTGCGATGACGCCTGAGCCGCAGTTTGCCGAGGTGCTCGGCAGCTCGCCAGTCCCAATGCGGCGAAAGGCGCAGAACGCCGCATGAATGCAGCCTTGAGCCGGTTGAATGGCCAGCGTATTGGCAGACGAGCGAACATCGACGTTTTCAGCCGCAACTGTGGAAGCCCGATGCGGCCGGACGTAGCGCCGGCGCCGACTTGATCAAGAAACAGGCGACCGCCGAGGCATGTGAATCGTGTCAGGTGATTGCGGCGGCAAGCTGCAGATAGGCCGGGTGAAGTTCCTGCCACCGTGCCCGCGCGTCGCAGGGTTCACGTCCCGCCAGGTAAGCGGCCAGTGCGCCAGTCGGCTCGGATTGGTGAGGGCCGACCACAGGTCGTCGGTCGTGGTCTGGAACCGCGCTTCAAGACGAACGATTGCCTTGTCGTGGTCTGCTCGCAGTGTGCCCAGTGTCCGGATGGCTGCGAGTGGGTCGTCTGTCATTGTGTGATTCATGGTTTGCGCGCTGCGCTGGTTGTCTCGATGTGAATCCATGCGGACTTCAAACGACACGTCTGAGCAATCGGATGGACCTTGCATCTGATCGACGAACAGCGGCCTCGGAAATCGACGTGGGTGTTTCACCTCATCTTCAACAGGCGGGGCGGCAAGATCCGAATGTGTCCGCTCGATGGCGGATCTTGCCCACAAGACCGACACGGCGACCCGTCGCCGATATGCTTGCGCGCATGAACAAGTATTGTCTTTCGATGGTGGTCGCAATGGCGGCGTCACTGGCCGCCTGCGCACTGCCGGCCGACCCCGCTGCACCGACCGTGACCGCGCTGGCTTGCTCGCTGCCGAGCAACTGCGTCAGCTCGCTCGACGGTGGCGCCGCGCCGCTGCGCTTCGACGGTGATGCGCCGCAGGCGCTGGCGCGCTTGAAGCGCACGCTGGCCGCGTCCAGCGGCGCGCGCATCGTGCGCAGCGATGCAACTGGCGTCGAAGCGATCTTCACCACCTCGGCCGGTTTCGAGGATGAGGTGGCATTCCGCATCGACGCGGCGCAGCATCGCATCGACTACCGCTCGCGCTCACGCGTCGGGCTGTTCGATTTCGGCAAGAACCGCTCGCGCATGCGCGAGTTTGCGGAGCGCTTCGGCGCCGCTGGAGGCTGAGCTTGGCCAGCAGTAGTCAGCGCTCGGCATGCACCGGGTAGCCGTTCTTATTCAGGCTCGATGCCGGCAGCCTTGATCACCT
>JBDTQC010000055.1:0-11946 GCA_039932405.1 Ideonella sp. | reverse complement strand
CAAACGCCTTCGATCCGGTGACGTTGGTGCGTTCGCCGATATTGACGAACAGGGAATCCTGATCGATGCTGACCGGCTCGAGGCCGGACAACTTCATCGCAGCGACGCGAGTGGGCTGCGTAGCGGGTTGTGTAGAGGGCTGCGTAGAGGACTGAACGGGTGCTTGGGAAGCGGACGGATTCGACATGGCGGCGCAATCATGAGACTGGCCGCGCAACTCACCGCGGCCTGATGGGGTCGGGTGAGCGCTGTTGGAAAACTCGGGACCCAAGCCTGGCAGCACGCCAATCAGTCAAAGATCGGGGCCGTCGCAACGCTCCTCGGGACACCCGCGATTGTAGAGGCGGCGTTCGATGCGCGTTGCAGCCGCTCCAACCAGGAACAAGACGTGGCGGCGATTCAGGCTGCGAGCAGATCGCTGAACAGCCCGTCGTGTTTGCATCGCGGCTGATACCGGCCCAGCCGCTTCGCAATTTCTGCGATGTGTGCCGGGGTGGTGCCGCAGCACCCGCCAGCGATGTTCAAGAACCCGGACTTTGCAAAGTCCTCGACCAGCCGGCCGGTGATTTCCGGCGTCTCGTCGAAGCCGGTTTCGCTCATCGGATTCGGCAAGCCCGCATTCGGATAGCAACTGATGAAGGTATCGCCTGCGACCTTGGCCAGCTCTTCGATGTAAGGCCGCATCAGCGTCGCGCCGAGTGCGCAATTCAGCCCGACCGCCAGCGGGCGGGCATGGCGCACGCTGTGCCAGAAGGCGCTGACCGTCTGACCGGACAGGATGCGGCCCGATGCGTCGGTCACGGTTCCGGAGATGATCACCGGCAGGCGCTCACCGCTGCGTTCCATCAGCTCGTCGAGCGCAAAGATCGCCGCCTTGGCGTTCAGCGTATCGAAGATCGTCTCGACCAGAAACAGGTCGCATCCACCTTCGAGCAGGCCCTCGGCCTGTTCGAGATAGGCTGCGCGCAGCTGGTCGAAACTGACGTTGCGCGCAGCCGGATCGTTGACATCCGGGCTGATGCTGGCGGTGCGCGGCGTCGGGCCCAACGCGCCGGCGACAAAACGGGGTTGCTCGGCGGTCGACACAGCGTCGCAGGCTGCGCGCGCGAGGCGCGCCCCTTCAACGTTGATCTCGCGCGCAAACTCGGCCAGGCCGTAGTCTGACTGTGCAATCGAGGTTGCACCGAAGGTATTGGTCTCGATGATGTCGGCACCGGCCTGCAGATACTGGTCGTGGATCTCCCGGATTACATCGGGCCGCGTCAGCTGCAACAGATCGTTGTTGCCCTTCAGATCTTTCGCGTGCGCAGCGAAGCGGCTGCCCCGAAAATCGGTCTCGGAGAGTTTGTAGCGCTGGATCATCGTGCCCATCGCGCCATCGAGAATGGCGATGCGTCGTTCGAGCAAGGCGGGCAGTGCCGCGCCACGGGTATAGGCAAGGGCTTTCATCGCCCGATTGTACGAAGTGGTGCGACGCCGCGCGGCTGCAGGGGCAAGATCAGTGCAGTTCGGCAACCCGGGTATCCGAATACAGCGACTCGCGGAAGTCGATGTCCTTCGGCCCGATGTCGTGCATCGCCCATTGCGACAGGGCACGCGCGGACATCGGCTTGGCAAACAGGAAGCCCTGTAATTCATCACAGCCCAGCGAGCGCAGGATCGCATATTGCTGCTCGGTCTCGACGCCTTCGGCGACCACCTTCAGCTGAAGGGCCTGCGCCAGCTTGATGACGGCATCGACAACCCGTTCGGCATCCTCGCTGATACCCAGATCCTGGACGAAGCTGCGGTCGATCTTCAGCTCTTCGGCGGGCAACTTGCGCAGGTACGACAGGCTCGAATAGCCGGTTCCGAAATCGTCGATCGAGATGTGGACACCGGCCTGAGCCAGGCTGTAGAACAACTGCATCGTCTCGCTGGCGTCGTCCATCGCGACTGATTCGGTGATCTCGCAGGTCAATACCTTCGGGTTGATCCGGTGGCGCGTCAGCGCCGCGCTGATCCGGTCGGCCAGATCAGCCTGGCGCAACTGGTAGACCGACAAATTGATCGCCACCCGCATCCGCAGGCCTTGGTCTCGCCAGGCCCGGATCTGGCGACAGGCTTCGTCGATCAGCCAATCGCCAAAGCTGTTGATGAGGCCGAATCGCTCGGCGATCGGAATGAATACCGCCGGTCCGATCATTCCGCGTTTCGGATGGTGCCAGCGCATCAGAGCCTCGGCTCCGGTGATTTCTCCGCTGGGTGCGTGGATCTTGGGCTGGTAGTACAGCTCCAGTTCGCCATTGGCGAGCGCCCTGCGCAGGTCGTGCAGCAGATCGACTTGTTCGCGCGCGCCAGTGCTCATGCGCGGCTCGTAGAAGCTGTAGGTCGCACCACCGCCGGCCTTCGAATTGAACATGGCGGCGTCGGCATGGGCCAGCAACTTGCCGTCCGCCCCATTTTCCGGGTACATCGCGATGCCGATTGAACAGGACAAGGTGACGTCCCGGGCATCGCGGCCCTCGAGCGAATAAGGTTGCTGCAACAAATCGAGCACCGTCGCCGCCCGGTCCGAAACGTCCTTGGCAATCGGGTCATCCTGAATCAGCAACAAGAATTCGTCGGCGCCCAGGCGGGCCACCACGTCGTTGGGGCCGGCAACGCTGCTCAGGCGGGCGGCCACGCTGCGCAGGATGCTGTCGCCCACGGGATGGCCGAACGATTCGTTGATCGGCTTGAACCCGTCGAGATCGATGTACAGCAGCGCCAGACGTCCATGCCGGGCATCGACGGCCGACACCGCGTCTTCCAACCGGTGTTCGAACATTTCCCGGTTCGGTAGCTGGGTCAAGGCATCCAGGGTGGCCTGATGACGCAACTCGATCTTGGCGCGAGACAAGGATTCACGGGTATGTTCTTCGAGGCGTGACGAGACCAGGATCGCGAGCACGAACATCAGCGTTCCGACCGAAGCCAGCGCGGTGATCGACGCAGACGGCAGGACATCGCGATAACTCGAGGCGAATTGCCCGCCCAATCCGGCCGAATCGATCACGCCAGACTGGCTCAGGATGACCGCGAGTCCCATCGAGATCGCTGCGATCAGGTTCCATGGCACCCGGCTTTGCGGTTGGGAACGGCCGATGAACCAGATGCCCAGCCCCATCGTCGATCCACCCACGCCAGCCAGCAGCGCGATCAGCAGCCCGGGACCGTCCCACACGAAACCCGGTTGCAGGCCCATCGACAACATTGCCAAAAGCTGCGTGGCAACCAGGCCGAGTCCGATACCGCAGGCCGCGCCGAGCACACTGCCCAGGCTCGCGTCACGCGTGCCGATCATTCGAAAACCCGCCATGCCGACGCCAACGGCCGCCAGCCAGGCTGCAAAGACGCCGACCGGGTGGTAGCCGATCCCGTAGCCCAACGGCTGAAAATTCATGCTCAGCACATGTACCGACCATACGCCGGTGCCCCAGGCCAACCCGGAGCCGAGCAGCCATTGCCGGCCTTCGGCCATTTCCGCCGACTGCATGCGCTTGCCCAGATCGAGCGCGGCGTAGGCCGACAAGCTGGCGATCAATCCGGTCAGCAACAACCAAGGTGCCACGAAAAGCAGAGTTGAAGCCATGATTTTGTTGTTCAGCGCCGCACAAATCCGGGTCGAATGCCTTGGCGAGCAATTGCTCGCAGGTATACGGCAGTCCCGGCAGAAAAGGTTATCCCTGCATATCGGCACTCCGGCAGCGCAGCTTGAGCGATTCAGTTGACGAAGCCGATGCCTCTGCGGTGGCGCACTTCGGGTTTGACCCGATGCTCGGATTCGAGTTGAGACAGGAATTCGTCAGCGTCGAAGGCCTCGCCAAGAATCTCGATCTGGCGTTTGACGGCGGCAAAATCGCCCGCGGTCAGGACGTCGAGCTGGCGCAGGCGCTCATGGTGATCGGCGGTGAGGCTGTCGGCCTGGCCCGCCAGCGCTTCGGCAATGAACATCCGCTCGCGCTGGGCCGGCTTCAGCGGATGAAAGCGGATCTTGAAGGTAAATCGGCGCAGCGCGGCCTCGTCGAGTTCGTCGAACAGGTTGGTGGTGCAGATGAACAAGCCGCCAAACCGCTCCATGCCTTGCAGCATCTCGTTGACTTCGCTGATCTCGTAACTGCGTTCAGCCAGGCGCCTGTTGCGCAGAAAGCTGTCTGCCTCGTCGAGCAGCAGCACCGCCTGTTCGGACTGGGCATCGGCAAACATGCGAGCCATGTTCTGCTCGGTCTCGCCGACATATTTGCTGGCGATCTCGCTGGCTTGGCGCACCATCAAAGGGCGTTGCAGTGCACGTGCGATATGTTCAGCCAATGCCGTCTTGCCGGTCCCCGGCGAACCGTGAAAACACATGCTGCCGTGCCCACTGCGGCGCAAGGCCTCGATCACCTTCGGCAGCGCGAACCGCGATTCGGTGTTCAGCAATTCCAGGTCGTAACCGGTCACGACCGGGCGAGCGCGCGACAATTCACCCGAATTGCCCAACGCCAGATCGGCGTGCCCGAGTTGGCGCTCGATCAGACCTTCGATGGCAGATTCTTCGGTGCTCGCGAGCATGGCGAACCGCACCGCGGTTCGTACCTGAGCGGGCGTCAAGCCTCGTCGCTCTGAAAGCTTCTCGGTGAAGCCGCTGCTCACTTTCACCGGTCCGAGCGCATTGCGGACCAGCGCTTCGCGCGCGCCAGGTGGCGGGCATTTCAATTCGAGGTGGTACTGGAAACGCCGGCGGAATGCCGGATCGATCTGCTCGATCCGATTGGTCGCCCAGACCACCGGCACCGGATTGGTCTCCAGAATCTGGTTGACCCAGGCCTTGCCACTGACGCTGCCACTTCCGCTCAGGGCGCCATCGCCGCTTTCGATGCGCGCCATGATCTGCGCCGCATCGGTGGAGATCGGCGGAAAGACGTCCTCGACCTCGTCGAACAACAACGCAACCTGCGCGCTGGCCTTCAAGAAGACCTGACTGATCTGCAACGAACGGTAGCGGTCGCGTCCGGACAGCGAATTGCCGTCGCGGTCGGCATATTCCACTTCGTAAAGCGCCAGGCCGGCGGCTTGAGCAGCCACCTTGGCCAACTCGGTCTTGCCAGTGCCCGGTGGCCCGTACAGCAGCACGTTGACCCCCGGCGCCTTGCGCGCGACCGCATGGCGCAGCAAGGTCGTCAAGACCTGCAGGTCGTCGGCAACATAATGAAAGTCGGCCGGTGTCAGCTCGCTGTGCGCCGCCGGACGGGTAAATACCGCCATCAGGTCGGACGGACCTTCATAGTGGCGCATCAGCACCGGCGGCAACTGCTCGCTGACCTTCATCAGATCGGACAGGTCGGTGATGTTGTGCTCGGAAATCAGATTCTCGACCATGCCGATGCGTTCCAGCCGTGAGCCAGCGCGCAAGGCCTCGGCCACCTCGGATTCGTTGACTCCGGCCACAGCAGCGATCGCTGCATACGCTTCTTGTGCGCTCGAAACCTTGAACTCGACCAGCAAACCTCTGAGGTCGCGCTGATAGCGAGCCAGCGTGCCGTAAAGCAGCAACGCACGCTCGGCCGGATTGAGTTGCAGCAGGCTCGCCAAGGAGTCGATATTCTTCTCGACAAGTGTCGATTCCTTCTTCAGGCTGCGGTTCAACCAGTTGGCGGTCGCGCCCAGCACGGTCAGCAGATCCTTCGGCGCATCCTTGATGAATTCATCGATGTAGAAAAACAGCGTGCCTTCTTCGTACGGCCCCTGCCATGCGCCATAGCGGGCAATGAAGGCCTCGTCGTCGAGCGCCGCGTGACCACGCCATGCATCGTTGTTGCGGCAGCGCAGCGCCAGAAAATCGCGCAGGCGGCGCAACACCGGCACCGGCCACACGAGGTGCCTGCCAGTCAGCGACAGCAGGTTGTTCCAGTCGCGCCGCAAATTGAAGCGGCCCGGCTGGCGCATCGTCAACGACAAGACGAACCGCGAACACATGCGATCCAGCACTGCGGCATCACGCAGGCCGGGTGACAGGACGACGCGAACATCATCAATCGATTTGCTCATGGGCAACCCCTCCGGCAGCCCTTGAGCAATGCTCGATCACCCATCGGCCGCGGGAGCATCTTGTCGCAGGCCGCAGATTGAGGCAAGCACGACAGCGAAATTCGGTCAACCCCCGGGACGCGGGATCAGTCGCCGGGGCGGCACGAACCCTGGAAACCTCAGGGTTGGGTCATTGAATCACGTCAGTGCATCACCACCGGCTGCTGCATCACCGAGGCATATCGGGCGATGTAGTCATCCATGTCGTCTTCGGACGGGCCGGTCTGGATCAAGGCATCGACCCCGGCCTTGAAACGTTGCGCCAATTCGCCATCGATGTAGATTTCCTTGCGGGCAAATTTGTCGACGATCTCATAGCCGCCGCGCGGGGGCTGCGGCTGTTCGACAGAATCGACAGCCACAGCGGGCATTTCGGGCGCTGTCAGATCGAACTGCACCACCACATAGTTGTCCGAGTTGTAGAGCAAATGCATGATGAATCTCTCCTCGATTCGAAATGAGGCGTTCATCAGGAAATTTCAAGCGGGGCATGCCGCCAAAGCGGGTGCCAAGCGTCGTTTCAGTCCGGAATGCGTAGCAATTCGAGCATCGGGCCATCCTCCGGGCTGCCAATGCGAGCGCGCACCGGAACAAAATGACGGGCTGGATCGAGCCAGACCTCGGCCAGGGTATCGTGCTCCTTGCGCGGCTCGCGTATCAATTTGACGGCGTTGACCGCGCCGCCATCGATCGCAACGCGCTCGACCGCCTCGCTGCGGAATACCCACACCGATGCGTCGCCGCGTGCGCCCACCACATACAGCGTCACCTCCTGGCCAGGCGTGGCCAGACGCGGATTGCCGGCCAGGATCGCCGGCAGCTGCATCATCCAGCTCAGCCGATCCTGTGCGCCTGCGACCAGCGGAAATTCGACCGACGGGCCGGAAAAGCTGATCACCCCGCGTTGCCGCTGAAAATTGGCGGCGCGCACGCTGCCGCGAAGACGCTGATCGGTGAAGCGCAACGGCGCCAGGCCGGCCTTGTCGAAGCCGCCGCTGCTGACTTGCGTCATCACCGAGATGCCGCCGATCTTGGCCAGCAGTTGCAACTCGTAGCGCGCCCCTGGCTGCGCCACCGGGTCGTGGCGCCAGCTCAGTTCGCTGGTCCCGCTGAGCAGCCCGCGCTGCATTTTGTAGCGCAGCACCTGGGAGGGCGCGGGAGCAGTCGAATAGGTCGGCACCGTGACGCCGTCCGCTTCGCCAGCGACGTCTGGCGGGCTGACTGCCGCGCCAGAAGCATCGTTGCGTGCGAGCAAGCGCGTCGCGCCACCCTCCCCAGGCGCTGTCGATTCGCCAGCGCGTTCATCCATCAGGGTGGAGGCGGTGGGGACCTCCGCTGCTTCGACATTCGCGGCCGTTGTCTGCTCGACGGGTGCTGCGAAAACAGCTGCGGCAGGCAAGGGTGCTGGCTGAACGGCAACCGCTGCGACTTGCGCTTTCGCAGCCAAGTGCACCGGCGTGCGAACATGACCTTGATGGCGAGCCGGTAGGGCGAACGCCGTGGCCGCCGTGAGCGGTGTGAAGTCGACAATTGCCGACTGCCGGTCTACCAAAGTTTGCGAGACAACGGGCTCGACGGCGCGCACGTGCACAGTTACCGGGGCCGCGGGCAGCGAATTAATTGGTTCATGAGCAGGCAAGCTACCAAGCAGGGCGCCATGCAGCAGCAGTGCCGGCAGGGCCGCGATCGAAAGGACACCCAGTGGCAGGCGCCGCCGGGCGACCCGGGTCGCTGGCGGGGAATCGGAGAAATGCGGTGGCTTGAGCGGGAGCATTGACAATGAGAACAGGATGCCGCAGCGACCGACGACGGCCTGGTTGCGAAAGCGTCTTCAACAGAACGCGCCACCCATGAAAATTGCAACCTACAACGATGAATCACGCGATGGCCAGCTGGTGGTGGTCTCGCGGGATCTGACGATGGCCCATTATGCGGCGGGCGTCGCTGGTCGCCTGCAGCAAGTTCTTGACGACTGGAATTTTCTGTCGCCGCAGCTTGAGGAGATATCGCAGAATCTTAACCACGGCAAGGCTCGGCATGCCTTCGCATTCGATCCTCGCCAGTGTTTGGCGCCATTGCCGCGGGCCTTCTATTTCGCGTCGCCCGACCTCGACAATGAGTCGTCCGACGGCGCGCACGCCATGCGAGTCAGGCGCAGCGATCGACTGCTCGCAGCCTGCGACCCGGTTCCGATCTATGGCCGCTCTCAGCTCGACAGCGACGACCCATTTCAGTTCAATCTGGCCGCGCAGCTGACAGTGATCACTGGAGACCTGGGCGCCGCAGCGGCTGCGGACGATTCGCTCGCCGCGGTTCGTCTTGTCACGACCAGCGCTCTCTGGTTTTCGGCGGCCGAAGCCGCGATGCGCGACGACGCCGTGATCGCCAGCTTTGCGCCAGTCGCAGTGACCCCTGACGAACTCGGGGCACGCTGGCACGACGGCCTGCTCGACCGACTCCAGCTGTCGATTCAGGTCAACGGAAAGCGCGTGGCTTCAGACAATATCGCGCCATCGCACGCACGCGCCATCGGCAGTTGCCTGGCCGACTGCGCCGCTCTGCGAGGTTTGCGCGCCGGCAGCCTCGTCGGCATCGGAGGTCACCGGGCTACAGGACTGTCGGCAGCCAGCGGCGATCTGTTGCGCGTTGCATGGGCCGCCGCCGACGATGACCGCACGTTCGGAGCGATCGCTGCCACCCTCGAAATTCGGCGCTGAAGGTTGTTGGTGAACGAACTTTCGCGCGGCTTCAAGATCGTCACCGTCTGGCTGCTGCTGGGACTGGGGCTGTTTCTCGGCATTCAATGGTGGCACAGCCGGCAGGATCAGGCCAGGTTCCAGGCCAATGGCGCGAGCATCGAGATTCGGCGAGGCCCGGACGGCCACTACCACTGGCCGGGAACGATCAACGGTCGGCGCGTCGATTTCCTGATCGACACCGGTGCAACCGGAACGGCCATGTCGGCTGCCATGGCTGCTGAACTCGCACTCTCGAGCCTGGGAACGGTGCGCTCGGTGACGGCTGGCGGCGTTGTGACCGGCAACGTAGTGGCCGCCGACGTTGAACTGCAGGGTGGCGTCACAGCGCAGCGTTTGCGTGTGGTCGCCTTGCCCGGGCTCGGCGAGCGACCGCTGCTGGGCATGGATGTCCTCGGCAGGCTGAACTGGCGGCAGGAGCAAGGCATCCTGAAGATCGATGCGCGCAGCAGCGGCGCCAGCGACTGACCAGCGACCCTGCCGTCGCAAGGCACGGTCATGGACAAGCTGGCAAGGCGATGCACAATGGACTGGCCACCGCGCTGACCACGGAACCTGAAGGAGACTGATCGATGAGCGATACAAGCGGATTCTCCAACCTTGTTCCCGGTTTCGAATTTCTGCAAAACCTGGTCAAGAATGCCGGCGCGTCATTGCCCGGGGTCGGCCAATGGGTCGCACCCACGCTCGATCCCCAGGAAATCGAAAAGCGCATCTCAGAACTGCGCACCGTGCAGTTCTGGCTCGAGCAGAACGCCAAGATGCTGAGCGCCACCATCCAGGCGCTCGAGGTGCAGCGCATGACCTTGTCGACGCTGAAGACGATGAACGTCCAGATGGCCGATTTGCGCGAGTCCTTGCAAATCAAGTTACCAGACCCGCCCGAACCGGCGCATGCCGAAGCCCCGCGCAAGGATTCGAACCCGCCAACCAGTCCCGCCGCCGAAGCATCGACGCCGAAGCCATCAGAAGCCGGCGCACCGGCTGTCGATCCGATGCAATGGTGGGGCGCACTGACCAAGCAGTTCACCGAACTGGCCAGCAACGCGATGCAACCGGCCGCCGGTGGCGGGTTGGCCGGCGCAATGGGACGATCGACCATCGATGGCGTCAAGGAGCCCGAACCAGCCGCGGTGGCCCCGGCCGGCAAAGCGGCTCGCAAGTCCCCCGCTAAAGGCAAACGCAGCGCTTCGGGCTCCAAGAAGGCGAAGAGCAGCTGAGCGTTTATCTCAAGCCGGGCAAATTCGTAAGACAGGCCGATCGATGAGCCGATTTGTCCACGCGCATGCCAGTCACACCGACTGGCGAACCGCGCTCGATCTGGCGACGACCGATGTTGCCGCCCAGCAGCGTGACGCGGCCATCGAACCGACCCTCGGCTGGATCTACTTCACCGACTTCTACGCGGATGCGGCCGAGCCACTGCTGGCAGAGCTCAACCGGCGTTGGCCGGACGTAGCCTGGGTCGGTGCGGTGGGCATCGGCATCGCGGCCAGCGGCATCGAATATTTCGACCAGCCGGCCCTGGTGCTGATGCTGGCTGACCTGCCGACCGCTGACTTCAGGGTTTTTTCGGGCGCAAGCCCGCTGTCGGCTCGGGCTAGCACCGATTTCGAAGCGGCCACCGCGCTGGTCCATGCCGACCCGACCACAGCCGATCTCGGCGAACTGATCGCCGAAATGGCCGATCGAACGGCGACCGGCTACCTGTTCGGCGGGCTGGCCAGTTCGCGCCAGCGCACCCTGCACATTGCCAACGGCGTGTATCAAGGTGGCATTTCGGGCGTTGCCTTCAGCCACGACGTGGCGCTGCTGTCGCGCGTGACGCAAGGATGCCAGCCGGTCGGGCCGGTGCGCCGCATCTCGGCCTGCGAGCACAACCTGGTCACCACGCTAGATGGCGAACCGGCACTCGATTGCCTGCTGGGCGATCTGCAGTTGCAAGGGCGCGAGATGCGCGACATCTTTCCCAGACTGCGCGAGACCCTGGTCGGCCTGAGTGATCGAAACGACGACGCCTTGTCACGACCCGGACAGTTCGGAACCGACACCCGGGTGCGCCACCTGATCGGCATCGATCCGGGCCGGCGCGCAGTGGCGATCGGCGATGTGCCGCCGATCGACATGCAGCTGGCCTTCTGCCGGCGCGACACCGAAGCGGCGCGACGCGATCTGGTGCGCATCTGCAGCGAGATCCGCGAAGAACTCGAGCCCGATGTCTCGCCGGCGCATCCCGGCCGCGCCGCGCACAGCATCGCCGGCGCGGTTTATGTCAGCTGCTCGGGTCGCGGCGGGCCGCATTTCGGCGCACCGTCGGCCGAGCTGGCGTTGATCAGGCACGCGTTGGGCGATGTCCCGCTGGTCGGGTTCTTTGCCGCAGGAGAGATCGCCCGGCACCACCTCTACGGCTATACCGGAGTACTCACGGTCTTCACCAACTGATCGGCTCGCCGCTCGAATCCGGCGCCCACCAGACCGTGAACCGCCATGTGTGCCAAGATTTCTGCCTTGACTGCCTTGACTGCCTTGCACCACTTCTTCGCGTGAACACAACCAGCCTGAACCCGCCACCGCGCCTGGCGCTGTATCTGAACCTGATTCGCTGGGACCGGCCGGCCGGCAGCTATCTGCTGTTGTGGCCCAGTTTGTCGGCACTGTGGCTGGCCGCCGACGGTTTTCCTGGCTGGAAGTTGGTCGCGATCTTCGTCATCGGGACATTTCTGATGCGCAGTGCCGGATGTGCCATCAACGACGTGGCCGATCGCGAATTCGACCGCCACGTCAAACGCACCGCGGCACGTCCGGTGACCAGCGGGCAGATCGGCGTCCGCGAAGCCTTGCTGATCGGTGCGGCACTGGCGCTGATCGCCTTCGGGCTGGCCTTGCTGACCAACCTGGCCGCCGTGGTCTGGAGTGTGGCCGCGCTATTGGTCAGCATCGCCTATCCCTACGCCAAACGGATCGTCTCGATGCCGCAGGCGGTGCTCGGTGTTGCGTTCAGCTTCGGCATCCCGATGGCGTTCGCCGCCGTACGGGGTGGCAATTCCTGGGACTGGGTATGGAAAGGGGGAGGAGGTTCAGGACAATATGCCGTGAAAGA
>JBDTQC010000054.1:0-12085 GCA_039932405.1 Ideonella sp. | reverse complement strand
CCGGGTGAGGTCTATACCGCGCTCGAGCGCAATGTGATCGACGGCTACGGCTGGCCGACACAAGGCATCCTCGATCTGGGCTGGCAGGAGAAGACCAAATTCCGCGTCGACCCTGGCTTTTATACCGTCGACGTCGAATTTCTCGTCAACCTCGATGCCTGGAAAAAATTGAACGATGCGCAGCGCGCATTGCTGACCAAGGTAGCCGCCGAAATCGAGGCGGGCAACGCCGCCAACCTGCAGATCAACCAGTCCGAAATCAAGAAGCAGGCCGATGCCGGAATCAAGGCCATCACCTTCGAAGGCAAGGAGCGTGAAACCTGGCTGAGTGCCGCGCGCGAGTCGGGCTGGGCGCAGATCAAGAAGGTGGCCCCCGGCAACGCCGACAAGCTGCGCGAACTGCTCGCCAAATAGGCTGCAGTGCCGAACGCGGTGGCGCAGCTCGGACGCCGCTACGAGCGGCTGCTCGACTGGCTGGGTGTTGGCGCGGGCGCAGTCTTCGCACTGATTGCGTTGGCCACCACCTGTGACGTGGTCTTGCGCAGCGCCACCGGCGCGACCCTGGGCGGCCTGGCCGAACTGGTCGAATACACGCTGTTCGCTGCGACCTTTCTGGCCGCGCCCTGGCTGCTGCGCCACAACGGGCACGTGCAGGTCGATTTCGTCGTCAATGCGCTCAACGAAAGGCCGCGGCGCTGGCTGCGGCGAAGTGCCGACGTGATTGGCCTGCTGGTCTGTCTGGTAATGCTGGTGTACGCCGTCGAGGTGACCTGGGCGGCCTGGCGCAATGGCAGCATCGTGTTGAAGACGCTGGTCTTTCCCGAGTGGTGGTTGTTTACCGTCATCGACGTGTCGATGGCCTTGCTGGTGCTTGAATTCATGCGCCGGCTATGGGTCGGTCACCGCGAGCCGAGCGGCTCGAAGGATTTCTGAGTGGCCTGGTATCTGGCACTTGCCCTGATGCTCGGCCCGCTGTGCGCGCTGCTGCTGCTCGGGCTGCCGGTGGCGTTTGCCTTTTTCGTTGTCAATGTGCTGGGCGCAGCGGTTTTTCTGGGTGGCGACGCCGGTCTGGCGCAAATGGTGCGCAATTCGGCCACCGCGGTTGCCAACTATTCGCTGGCACCGATCCCGCTGTTCGTGTTGATGGGCGAAATTCTGCTGCACAGTGGTGTCGCCTTTCGCGCCATCAATGCGATCGAGAAATTGATCGCACGGGTGCCGGGGCGCCTGCCGATCGTCAGCGTCGTCGGCGGCACGGTATTCGCGGCGCTGTCGGGGTCGTCGCTGGCCAATACCGCGATGCTCGGCAGTGCGCTGCTGCCCGACATGTTCAAGCGCGGCTACGAGCCGAAGATCGCGATGGGGCCGATCATGGCCACCGGCGGCATCGCGATGCTGATTCCGCCATCTGCGCTGGCCGTGCTGCTCGGCAGCCTGGCCGGCATGTCGATCTCCAAGTTGTTGATCGCCGGAATCGTTCCCGCGCTGATGCTGGCGGTGCTGTTCATCGGCTACATCGTCGTGGCGTGTCTGATCGACCCGAGCCGCGCGCCGCGCGACGACGGTCCAGTCGTCGCAGGCTGGCAACGCTACCGACCGTTTCTGGTCGATGTCGTGCCGTTGTCACTGGTCTTCGTCGCCGTCATCGGCAGCCTGGTTGCCGGCATCGCAACCCCGACCGAATCAGCCGCATTGGGCTGCGTTGCATCGCTGCTGGCTGCGCTCGGTTACCGCGCGCTGACCTGGGGCAATCTCGTCACCGCGTTGCGCGAGACCGCACGCATCAGCGTGATGATCCTGTTCATCATCGTCGCATCGGTCACGTTTGCGCAGATCCTTGCATTTTCTGGCGCCACAAGCGGCATGGTCAGTCTGGTCAGCGAGTCGGGCCTGCCGCCGTTCGGGCTGGTTGCCGCGATGGTTCTGGTGCTGCTGTTCCTCGGCTGTTTCGTCGATCAGGTCAGCATGTTGATGATCACCATCCCGCTGTTCATCCCGATCGCGCAGCACGCGGGGATCGATCTGTTGTGGCTCGGCGTGTTGTATCTGCTGACGATGGAAATCAGCTTTCTGACGCCGCCCTTCGGGCTGTTGCTGTTCGTGATGAAAGGGGTCGCGCCGGCCGGCATCACGATGGGCGATGTCTATCGAGCGGCGCTGCCGTTTCTCGCACTCGAATTGCTGGTGCTGGGGCTGCTGTTGATCTTTCCGCCGCTGGGCACGTGGCTGCCGGGGTTGCTGGTGCCTTGAGCCGGCGCTGATTTATCTGATTCAATCTGCGCGCAGGATGTGAATGCTGACGCCTTCCGACCGGTTCGAGGCTTGAAGGCGGCAGTCATCGAACCGTGCGAGAGCGTTGCGGCGAGGTGCGGTGTTCCGTTCGTGTCCCCCGGGCCGCTATCACTGCCCATTCGCGTCGGGTCCAGTCGAGCCGGCCCTCCTCCTTGACTTCACTCCACACGGCACCCCACTGCAACGATCTGGGTAGCACCGGGCGTGTTGCAGTTTTTGGAAGGTAATCGTGGTCTCTGCAGAGGACGCCGGGAGGCTGGCGTAGCGAGGAAGGAGGAGAGCCGACTTGGATAAGCTGAAGCGATTGGGCCGTGAAAGGTCGGGAACCTGCGCGGAGCCGGTCACCTCGGTTTGGGCTGACCATGACCAAGGCATGTGGCGAAGCTCTTTGGTTCTTTCGAACGACTGGGGCTCCCGGCAGCGGGAGTGAGCGGTCGCGCGAGGGAAGCTGATTTCGATGCACGAGCGCACCCGGGTAGGCTCATCGGTTCAGATGGCGGCGAAGTCTGCGAACTGGTTCGCTCAGCGATTTGGATATTTGGATGTCGGCAAGAGACTGGGTGCAGGCGCACGGTATCGCCATCCGGCCTCCGTTGCCCCGCCGTCGGAATGACTGCACCCGAACGCAGCGAACTCACCCTTCCGATCCAAACCGGGCATCGAGCCGCTGAAGTCGATAGCCCCGAAGCGGCCATTGCCTACCGGAGAGCCTCGTTTCGCTTGGTCAGTGGCCGCCCACTGGTTCATACCAGCTCGGCTTGCGCTTCTCGTCGAAACTTGAAAGCCCTTCCCTTGCTTCATCCGACTGTCGCTTGCCTGCATGATCGGCGACCAGCCGCTCGAACTCGTCGTCGGTAGAAAGCGTCCCCGCGCAGCGCATCGCGCCGAGCTTGGTACGCGCGATCGCGTCGGGTGCGGCAGTCAGCAGGCCTT
Organism: Ideonella sp.; assembly: GCA_039932405.1. Lineage (GTDB taxonomy): Bacteria > Pseudomonadota > Gammaproteobacteria > Burkholderiales > Burkholderiaceae_C > Ideonella_A. The sequence goes on along the minus strand of JBDTQC010000054.1, from coordinate 8,860 downwards.
CAATGATCGGTGCGGCGGTGGCATCGAGCGAGCCTGGCTCGCACGTCTCGTGCACGAGTCCGATTTCCTTCGCGCGGGTCGCGTCGAAGCGCTCGCAGCTCAGCGCATAGCGGCGCACTTGGCGCACGCCGATCGCCGCATTCAGTTGCGGAAAGATGATCGCCGCAGTCAGTCCCCAACGAGCCTCTGAGATCGCGAAGTACGCGCCGTTCTCGGCAATGACGATGTCGCAGGATGCGAGGATGCCGGTGCCTCCACCGATGCAGGCGCCATGAACGAGCGCTATCGTCGGTTTGCCGACCTCGTTCAACTGTCGCAGTGCAAGCGATGTTGCATGCGATGCCACCCGGTTCGCTTCGGCGTCGTCGCGCGGAATCGAGCGGATCCACTGCAGGTCGGCACCCGCCTGGAAGTGCTTGCCGTTGCCACGGATCACGATGATCCGCACGCGAGGGTCTGCGGCGAGAACGGGACCCGCCTTCAACAGCGCGTCGATCATCGCGCCGTCGTAGGCGTTGTTGACCTCGGGCCGGTTCAATGTGATGGTGGCGACGCCGCGCTCGTCTATCGAACTCAGTACTGGCTGAGGTTTTGCAAGGGTGGGCGAACTCGACATCACGACCGCCTGACCGATTGAACCGCAGGCAAGAGCTTCTTGAACAGTAGTGACTGCGGGCTCATTTTCACGATCCTGTCAGGGTTGGAAACGACATCGAGTATAGAAGCCGGCCCTGGCTGACCTTGGCCGGAATGAATCGTTACTTGAGCGACGCCGTTCTCACTTCGATGGCCAGAACGTGCTGGAAACCGGCGGCCGCGTGCCGTACCAGTTGAAAGACGGCTGGATGAACCGACTGCTGAGCCTATTGCCGCGCAACGTCAAGAATGCGATCGCTTTTTCGTCGGCGGTTCCGATGGCTTGCAAGGCGGCGCCGAGGTCACGTCCTACGCGCCTTCGACTTTGCCCCAAGCCAACGAGGACTTGTTGACGCGGGTCGCGCAGCTCTACGCGCGTGACGGCAAGTTGCAGGCGCTCTGGACGTCCGCGCTCGAGGCGCGCGGGATGGCCGGCGCCGGCATGGGCGGGGACTCGACATGCTGATCGCTTCCGCCTGTGCCGCGACCTTCAAGCTCGACCCGCAGCGGACTGTGCGGGTCCTGTTCCCCGATGTCGTCCGAGGCCAGGTGGAGCATCGGCTGCTGCGGGCATAGGCGTAACGATGCTGCTTTGCTGCCCGGAACACGTGATGCCCACCAAGTCCGCTTTGGGTGGACTCGAGCCCGTCATGCAACGAGGGAGCAGCCGGCCGAGCGGCGAGACCTGGCAGCTGTGGGGTCAGCGACCCTGCGTTGTCACCCTTGTGGGACGAACCGGGTCTGCACGCTGACCGGCCTCGCTGGTCGCAGCTGTCGCGGCCCTCAGCGGGTTCTCATGTACTGGGCGAAGAATCCCGGGTGCAGATCGCGCAGCGATTTGCGGCGTTCCACCAGTTCCTGGTGGCGACCGTGTCGCTCCAGGCGAAGCAGTTCGAGTACCAGGCGCATGCCTTGCTCGGGCGAGCTGCGTTGGCCGGCCTGCGCGTGCGCCAGATGCGTGGCGAGCATGGGCTTCTCGACCGCCACCCATGCGGGAAACCATGCCAGGTCGGACACCTCGCCGGTGCCGTCGAACGCGGCTCCGAATTGCTTGTACAGGGCCTCGAGCCGAGGGTCTTCAAGGCGGCGCAGCAAGGCATCGAGCCGGCTGGGTGACAGCCAGGCCAGTTCGGCGAGCAGCGGCCAGAACTGATCCGGCTCGCCGAGCCGGCAGCGAGCCTCGGTCATCCAGACCAGCGGTGCCGGTATGCGCCGCCACGATTCGATGGTCTGCGTGGCCGCAGCTGCTTCGTTCCAGGCTTTCGCGCGCAGCCACAGGGCTGCGGCGTGGCAATCCGCAGAATGCGCCTGAAACGCCGCGACGCGGCAGCGCGCAGCCATATCACGCCAGGTCGGACGCACCCAGGCCTCGCCTGCTGTCTGGCCCATCAGCTGGCGCGCTGCCGGTTCGATCTGGTTGGCGATGAACCCGACAAGCTGCGCGATGATCTCGTGATCAGCCAGCAAGGCCGCATCGTCAGTCTCCAGCGCGAGCGTCAGGATTTCGAGTGCCGGCAGATTCGGATCTGCCGGCATCTCGCTGGCCAGCACTCGCAGCCGCGCCCGGGCATCGACTGCTTCGCGCCGCTCGAGCGCGCCCAGCACATCGTTGCGCAGCATCACGTCGTGACTGTGCAGAAAGATGTCAAGCTGTTGCGGCGCGGTCGTTGGCATGGCTCCACTTTGCCAGAGCTTTCGGCCTTGTGCGCAATTTCACGACGCGCACCTCAACGTCGCCAACGTGACCGGTCCAGCCCTTGGCAAGCGCTGCCTTTTGATATCCAATCCGATCTCCAAAAGGTAGCAACCGGAGATCGCGATGGGTGTTTCCACGCTGACGTTCGACAAGCCAATGGTGATCCGGGCGTTGTCCCGGTCGGGCGGTACCGAGCTGGGGTCGTATGCCTACGGCCCCGAGTTGCCCGACTCGATGCGTAACCCGAAGGCGACCGGCACCGGTGTCGGGCATGTCTACATCCACGTCGATGGTGGCGGCGATTCGACTGTCGGCCGCAACAGCGGGCGCATGGACCGTTCGGTATTCGACGGCTCCGAGACCGCAGTCAACGTGATCGTCGAGCTGATGACGACGGCCACCGTCAAGGCGGCGCTGACACGTCTCGACCAGGTTCCTCAGCCCAACGCGCAGGAGTGGCTGAAGAAGATTCCGGTCACTGGCGATTACTACGGCTTTGCGCAGAACAGCGACGCCAAGAAGAAGATCAAGACCGTCGCGATCAACATGCGCTCGCACGGCGACGCGCTCTTCATCTCGTCCTGTTACCCCGATTCCTTCGTCGCCTGAGGGCTGGCCGCCCGGCGGCTCGCAGCGGTCAGATCGCCGCGTCTGCCAGGCTGTCGATCGCGCGGCGTATGGCGTCGCGTCCGATCGGAATGCCTTGCACCAGCAACGCCGCCTCGACGGCACCCAGGCAGCCGAGGATGTTCGCCGGGTTGTGGTCGCCAAGGTGCCCGATGCGAAATGCCTTGCCTGCCAAGGGTCCCAATCCGCCCGCACACGCCACGCCGAAGCGCTCGCGCGCAACGGTTCGCAAGGCGTCGGTGTCGGTGCCCTCGGGCACCGAGATGGTGGTTACCGACACCGAGCGGCTCGCAGGATCCTGCGCGTAAAAGCCAAGTGCGCCAGCGCTGGCCCAGGCTTCGACTGCGGCATGCACCGCAGCGGCATGCCGGCGATGTCGCGCGTACAACGCGTCCACACCTTCCAGCTCGATCAGCCCGAACGCAGCAGCCAGGCCCGCTAGCAGCGACTGCGGTGCGGTGCCGCAGAACTTGCGGTAGCTGTGCGGGCTTTCACGGCGCCGCCAATCCCAGTAGAAGCGCGGTGCGGGATTGGTCTCGGCCACCGCGGCAGCACGTGCATTGACCGCTGCAAACGCGAGGCCGGGCGGCGTCATCAGGCCTTTCTGCGATGCGCCGATGACGACGTCGGCGCGCAGAGCGTCCATATCGAGCGGCATGCAGGCCGCCGATGCCACCGCATCGACAACCAGCAGCGCCGGGTGATCGGCAGCATCGATGGCGGCGCGCAGTGCGCTCAGGTCGCTGGTGATCCCGCTGGCGGTGTCGGTGTGCACCGCAAACACGGCGACGATCTGGTGCGCACGATCGGCCCGCAGTGCCTGCGTGATCGCCTCGGTATCGATCGGCCAACCCGGACGCCATGGCGTGCGCACGACGTGTCGGCCGAGCGCCTCGGTCTGGATCGCCCACGATTCTGAAAAGTGCCCGGTGCCCGGGATCAGCACGCTGCCGCCTGGCGGCAGCAGGTTCTCGACCGTCACCTCCCAGGCACCGTGTCCGTTGCAGGCGTAGAAGTAGACGCCGGCTGTCGGTGCGCACAGCAGGCTGCGCAGGCCATGCTCGCAGGCAGCGATGATGTCGTCGAGCCGGGGATCGCCGAGGTCCATCGGTTGCTGCGACATGGCATGCATCACCTCGTCTGGCACCGGACTGGGGCCGGGCGACTGCAACAGGCGTCGGCCAGGAATTCGAATGGGAGTGGGCATGGTGAAGGTGGCTTGGCTGCGGTCAATGGTTTGTGCGCGTGATGCTACGGCCGAAACCACAGATGCCAGCCGGCCAGCCATAATGCGGGTCATGCGTGCGATTCATTCGATCACCCTGTCAGTCGTTTTTCGGCGTTGGCGCAAGCCATCACGCTGATTACTCCCATGCGCCGTCATCGGCGCTGAAGGCCACCCGGCCAGGCGCCTCGGCCTCGCCAGCGGCGCGGAAAACGGGTATCGAACAGGGGTGTCTCCCAGACATTCCGCGCAATCAACAGGATGGATCGCAATGCTGCTGATGATCGACAACTACGACAGCTTCACTTTCAATCTGGTTCAGTATTTCGCTGAACTCGGCGAAGATGTACGCGTCTTTCGCAACGATGAAATCACGCTCGACGGCATCGCCGAATTGAAGCCCGAACAACTGGTGCTTTCGCCGGGGCCCTGTTCGCCGGCCGAAGCCGGAATCTGTGTGGCCGCCATCCATCATTTCATCGGCAAGCTGCCCATTCTCGGCGTCTGTCTCGGACACCAGAGCATCGGCGCGGCGCTCGGTGGGAAGGTGGTTCGCGCGCAGGTGCAGATGCATGGCAAAGCCAGCGAAGTTTCACACGATGGCAGGGGTGTCTACGCAGGTCTGCCAGATCGATTCAGCGTGATCCGCTACCACTCGCTGGCAATCGAGAAGGCCAGCTTGCCGGTGGAACTGGAAATCACGTCGACCACGCCCGACGGCGAGATCATGGGCGTGCGCCACAGCGGCCTCGCCGCGGGCAAGACGCCGCTCGAAGGGGTGCAGTTCCATCCTGAATCGATCCTGACCGAACACGGCCACGCGATGCTGAAGAATTTTCTCGACCTGTCGAGGCAGGCCGCATGATCGATCTGCGCAGCGACACCGTCACCCGGCCGACGCCGGCGATGCGTGCGGCAATCGCCTCGGCCGAGGTCGGCGACGATGTGTTCGGCGACGATCCGACTGTCAATGCGCTGCAGCAGAAAATTGCCGATCTGCTCGGCAAGGAGGCTGCGTTGTTCGTGCCCACCGGCACCCAGAGCAACCTGTGCGCGCTGATGGCGCATTGCCAACGCGGCGACGAATACCTGGTCGGCCAGATGGCGCACACCTATCGCTGGGAGGCCGGCGGTGCGGCCGTGCTCGGCAGCATCCAGCCGCAACCGATCGTGCAGCAGGCCGACGGCTCGATATCGCTTGACGAGATCGCTGCGCAGATCAAGCCCGACGACGCCCATTTCGCGCGCACCCGCCTGCTGACGCTCGAAAATACCTGGGCTGGCAAGGTGTTGCCACAGGCTTATGTCGACGCGGCTTGCGAGCTGGCGCATCGACGCGGCCTGTCGACCCATCTGGACGGCGCACGACTGTTCAATGCGGCGGTCGCCAGTGGCGCCGATCCGCGCAGCCAGGCCAGACGGCTGGCGGCACCGTTCGACAGCGTGTCGGTATGTTTCAGCAAGGGGCTCGGTGCTCCGGTCGGCTCGGCGCTGTGCGGTTCGGCTGACCTGATCGCTCGTGCGTTCAGGATCCGCAAGATGCTGGGCGGTGGCATGCGCCAGGCCGGGGTTCTCGCCGCGGCCGCCTCGTTCGCCCTTGATCACCACGTTGATAGACTGGCCGAAGACCACGACCACGCGCGCCGATTGGCAGAAGGCCTGCAAGGCCTGCCCGGCGTTGGCGTCGAAGCGCCGCAAACCAACATGCTGTTCGTCGATCTGGCGCCAGAGCGTGCCGATGGCGTCACCGAGCGCTTGCGTGAAGCCGGCCTGCTGTGCACCGGGCTGTATCGCCTGCGGCTGGTGACCCACCTCGACCTGTCGAGCGATGACATCGAGCAGGCCGTCCGGATCCTGCGGAAAACCTTGTAGGAACGCATAACCATGACGATCACCGATAACGAAGCGCTGACCCGTACCATCGATCACCGCGAGATCTTCCACGACGAGATGCTGACCATCGTGCGCCGCATCATGAGCGGCGAGATGTCGCCGGTGATGATGGCGGCCATGCTGGTCGGCCTGCGTGTCAAGAAGGAGACCATTGGCGAGATCACCGCCGCCGCCCAGGTGATGCGCGAGTTTTCAACCAAGGTCGAGGTGGCAGACCGCACTCACCTGATCGACATCGTCGGCACTGGCGGCGATGGATCACATACCTTCAACATCTCGACCTGCAGCATGTTCGTGGCGGCTGCGGCGGGCGCGCGCGTCAGCAAGCACGGCAACCGCAGCGTGTCCAGCAAGTCGGGCAGCGCCGATGTGCTCGAGGCGCTGGGTGTCGCGCTGAACCTGACGCCGGCGGCCATTTCGCAATGCATCGCCGATACCGGCATCGGTTTCATGTTTGCGCCGGCTCATCATCCGGCGATGAAAAATGTCGGGCCGGTGCGCAAGGAACTCGGCATCCGGACCATCTTCAACATCCTCGGCCCGCTGACCAACCCGGCCGATGCGCCGAACATCCTGATGGGTGTCTTCCACCCTGATCTGGTCGGTATCCAGGTGCGCGCCCTGCAGCGCCTGGGCGCCGAGCACGCGGTGGTGGTCTACGGGCGCGACGGCATGGACGAGGTGTCGCTTGGCGCGGCGACGATGGTCGGCGAATACAAGGATGGCTCGATCACTGAATACGAGATCCACCCCGAGGATTTCGGCCTGACGATGGCCAGCAACCGCACGCTGAGGGTCGAGACGCCCGAGCAATCGAAGGCGATGCTGCTCAGCGTGCTCGACGATGTGGCGGGCGCGCCGCGTGACATCGTGATGCTGAACGCCGGTGTCGCGTTGTACGCGGCCAATGTCGCGGCCTCGATGGCCGAAGGGGTCAAACTGGCAGGCAAGGCCTTGTCCAGTGGCGCGGCCAAGGCCAAGCTGACCCAGTTTGTCGAGGCAAGCCAGGCACTGGCCAAAAGCTGATGAGCGATATTCTCGACAAGATCGTTGCCGTCAAACGCGACGAAATCGATTCGGCGCGGCGCGCCCGCGATCTGCAATCGTTGCGCCGTGATGCGCAAGCGCTCGGCGGCTTGCGCGATTTCGGCGGTGCCATGCGCGCCAAGGTCGATGCCGGGAAGGCCGCCGTGATTGCCGAAATCAAGAAGGCGAGCCCCAGCAAAGGTGTCTTGCGGGCCGATTTCCGACCGGCCGAGATCGCCGCCAGTTATGCGGCCGGCGGTGCGGCCTGCCTCAGCGTGCTGACCGATCGGCAGTTTTTTCAGGGTTCGGCGCAATACCTCGAGCAGGCGCGTCGGGCCTGCGCGTTGCCGGTGATCCGCAAGGATTTTCTGATCGACGCCTATCAGGTCTATGAGGCGCGGGCGATGGGTGCCGATTGCATCCTGTTGATCGTTGCCTGCCTCGATCCGGGCCTGATGGCCGAGCTCGAGCAGCAGGCGACCGAGCTCGGCATGGCGGTGCTGGTCGAGGCTCACGATGGCGCTGAGCTCGATCGGGCGCTGCGCTTGCAGACCCGCCTGATCGGCATCAACAACCGCAACCTGCGCAGTTTCGAAGTCGATCTGGCGACCACCCTGGCGTTGCGATCCGAAGTGCCGGACGATCGCTTGCTGGTCACCGAAAGCGGCATCCTCGGCGTTCGGGATGTCGCGCGCATGCGCTCAGCCGGCGTGCACGCTTTCCTGGTTGGCGAGGCGTTCATGCGTGCCGACGATCCCGGCGCAGCGTTGGCCGAATTGTTCGAATGATGTCCGCCCAGGCATCGACGGGCTCGGCATCGGTCCACTGCCAGCCCAGCCCGGGCGCACGGCTGGCCTTTGTGTTCATCTGCCCGGGCCGCTTCGAAGCCAGCCGTGGCTATCCCTGTGCGGCCGGCACCGGCGCCAATCTGGCGCGTGTGCTGATCGAGTTGAACCGGCGTGCACCAGCGCTCTTTCCATCGCCGCAACGCGCCGCCTATGTGATCACCAACGCGTGGGCGCAGGTTGAATATCCGGCGCTGACCGGGCGTTCTGTGCCATCGGAATCCGAGGTGCTCGAGCCGTCCAACCTGATGCGGCTGGAATCGGAGATCGCCGCAGTCGAGCGGGTCATCGCCTGCGGTGCCCAGGCACACGCGGCCATGCGGGCCATTGCTGCGCGGCGCCCGGCGCTCGAGGTTGCCTATGCGCGCCACCTCAGCCAGCGATCGGTCAACATGATTGCCGGCGGCAGCAATACCGCCGAGCGGATCGCCCGCTGGGCCGATCTGGTCCTCGGGCAGCTGCCCGGCACGGCCGGGGGCTTGGCGGCGTGGCAGCAAAACCCGTCTTCTGTGCTATAGTCGTCGGCTCACCGGAGGGGTGCCCGAGTGGCTAAAGGGGGCAGACTGTAAATCTGTTGGCTTACGCCTACGCTGGTTCGAATCCAGCCTCCTCCACCAGTGGGAATGGCTCACCGAGTGGATCTGTCCAGTCGGGTGGGAGGCAGACCTCGAGGCGGGCTTCAGAGCGGGAGTAGTTCAATGGTAGAACTCCAGCCTTCCAAGCTGATCACGCGGGTTCGATTCCCGTCTCCCGCTCCAGTTTCGAGTGGTTTGTTTGTCGGTTGAGTTGTTGGATTGAGGTTGTCGTCAGAGGCATGTGAATTGTGGTTGCCATGCCTGTGTCGACCATCTGTTTGAATGCCCATGTGGCTCAGTGGTAGAGCACTCCCTTGGTAAGGGAGAGGTCGCGCGT
>JBDTQC010000053.1:0-12117 GCA_039932405.1 Ideonella sp. | reverse complement strand
TACTCCAGACGGAAACGGGACTCGCGCTCAACAATTGGAAAGCTTCATGCGTCAGGCTTCCACGGGCACCAGGAAATCACGGCTGATTGCAACGCCGACGTTGCCGACCCGCTCGAGAAACTGGGTCAGGTACGCGTGCAGGCCGGTTTCGAGGATTTCCTCGATTCGCGCATATTGCAGATCGGCACACAGGCGCCCGACCCGCCTCAGCGTCTCTCCGGATTGGGCATTGGCGACCACGCGCAGATTTTCCAGCACTTCGTTCATGCAGCAGGCCAGTGAGCGAGGCATGTCCTGGCGCAGGATCATCAGCTCGGCCACCTTCTCAGGTCGGATCACGTTGCGATAGGTCTTGCGGTAGACCTCGAATCCCGACACTGAGCGCAACAACGCCGACCAGTGGTAGAAGTCGAATTCGACTTCCTTGTCCACTTCAGGCAGCGCGTCGGCGCCAGAGCTGTCCTGCACCTGGCTCATGCCGCCGGCAATCGGCTCGGAGGCCCGCACGTCACTCTGCAAGGCATGAAACTTGACGTCGAGCAAGCGCGCAGAATTGTCAGCGCGCTCGAGACAGCTGCCGATGCGCAGAAAGTGGAATGCCTCGTCTTTCAGCATCGTACCGAGCACCACGCCGCGCGACAGGTGCGAGCGGAATTTGACCCAATCGAAGGCGTCCGACGGATCATCGAGAAATTCACAATCGTCAGCCATGCGCTGGAATTCGAGCCATGTCTGGTTCTGGGTTTCCCAGACCTCGGTGGTCAATGCACCCCGCACGGCGCGGGCGTTTTCACGCGCGGCCTTCAGGCAGCTGTGGATGCTCGACGGATTGCGCGCATCGAGCACCATGTAGTTCATCACGCTTTTGGGCGTCACCTCGCCGATGCGCTCGGCAAAGTCGCCGCTCAGTTCGGAAATGCTCAGCAGCCCTTTCCAACCCATCTCCGCCGATTGCGCCGACTGCGGCAGCAGCGAAGTCTGATAGTTGACGTCAAGCATCCGGGCGGTGTTTTCGGCCCGTTCCATGTACCGAGCCATCCAGAACAAGTGGTCGGCGGTTCTAGACAGCATCTTTGTTCTCCGCTAGGGCCGAAACCACTGCTGCGCGCTGCCGCGCGCGGCGGTATTTTGGCCGCGCCACAAGCCGCGCTGCGGCTTGACCGGCCCGTTCCATGTACCGAGCCATCCAGAACAAGTGGTCGGCGGTTCTAGACAGCATCTTTGTTCTCCTCGAAAAGCGCCGCTTTCATTGTTCGAGTACCCAGGTGTCCTTGGTGCCGCCGCCTTGCGACGAATTGACGACCAGCGAGCCCGCCTTCAGCGCCACGCGGGTCAAGCCACCCGGCACGATCCGGACCTCTTTGCCGGACAGCACGAACGGTCGCAAGTCGATGTGGCGAGGGGCGACACCTGATTCGACGAAAGTCGGGCAAGTCGAGAGACTGAGTGTCGGCTGCGCGATGTAGCGGGCCGGATCGGCAATCAATGAAGCGCGGAAATCGGCTACCTCCTGCTTGCTGGCGGCCGGGCCGACCAGCATGCCATAGCCACCTGCGCCGTGGACTTCCTTCACCACCAATTCTTCCAGGTGATCGAGCACATAGCGCAGGTCGGCGTCGAGTCGGCAGAGGTGGGTCGGCACATTGTTCAGCACTGGCTTCTCGCCGAGATAGAACTCGATCATCTTGGGCACGTACGGGTAAATTGACTTGTCGTCGGCGATGCCCGTGCCCAGCGCATTGGCAATGTTGACATTGCCCGCGCGATACGCCTTCATCAGACCGGCACATCCGATGCTCGAATCAGGCCGGAAAACCTCGGGATCGAGAAAATCATCGTCGAGCCGCCGATAGATCACGTCGACCCGCTTCGGCCCCTGCGTGGTGCGCATGTAGACGAAGTTGTCCTTGACGAACAGATCCTGTCCCTCGACCAGTTCCACGCCCATCTGCTGGGCCAGAAAGGCATGTTCGAAATAGGCACTGTTGTACATGCCCGGCGTCAGCACGACGACGCTCGGATCTGGAGCCGACGCGGGTGCCACGGCACGCAGCGTCTCGAGCAGCATGTCGGGGTAATGAGCAACCGGTTCAATCCGATGGCTGCTGAAAAGCTCCGGAAACAGCCGCATCATCATCTTGCGGTTTTCCAGCATGTAGCTGACCCCGCTGGGCACGCGAAGGTTGTCCTCGAGCACGAAATAGCTGCCGCTGCCGTCGCTGTTGGCGGCGCGCACGATGTCGACCCCGGCCACGTGTGAATAGGCATTGAACGGCAAATCGACGCCCATCATTTCCGGCCGAAACTGGGCGTTCTGCAGGACCTGTTCAGCAGGCACGATGCCCGCGCGGAGGATCTCCTGACCGTGGTAGACATCGTGAATGAAACGGTTCATCGCGACGACACGTTGGCGCAGACCCCTTTCCAGCTCGGTCCACTCGTGAGCCGGGATAACCCGCGGGATCAGATCGAACGGAATCAGCCTTTCGGTACCCGATTTGCCGTCGTCGTTGGCCCCATAGACCGCAAATGTGATGCCGACCCGGCGGAAGATCATTTCGGCTTCTTCGCGCTGCGAGCGCATGCCGTCATCGTCTTGCTCCGCCAGCCATTTCTGATAGGTCCTGTAGTGCTCGCGGACTTCCTGCCCGCTCCCACCGGAGCCTGTATTCATCTCGTCGAAACGCTGTTTCATCGGCAAACTCCTCCGTACATTCGAAGCAAATTCCAGGCCACTCGATGGATTCCAGTGTGCGGGTCGGCGCGTTGGCGAGCTCGTCGCCAACGATTCCCGGGCACCATCATCCCACGACAAGCCAGGGCGGAAAAGAATTGACTCGGTCCGAAGCAGACCCGTCAACCCGCCTTGAAAGGATCGACTCAAGGGCTTGCGTGCCAATGTCGACGACGCAATTGCCGTTCGCAGCTTGCATCGGTTACCTCGGCGTCGCCCTGCCAAGTCCACGCGCCGCAGCCGGTCGACTCGACGACGGCAATTCCGCGCGAACGATAACGTGCGACGACATCGGCCGCCGGATGTCCGAAGCGGTTGCGGTAGCCCGCCTGGAATACCGCCAGCCGCGGCTGCACCGCGTCGAGCAACTGCGCGGTGGACGACGTCCGGCTGCCGTGGTGCGGAACGATGATCACGGTGCTGCGCAAACGCTCGGCATCGCGCGAGACCAGCGCCAGTTCCTGCAGACGCTCGACATCGCCGGTGACCAGCAGCGACCCGCTGCCCGGCGCGCTACCGGCAACCCGAAGCACGCAGGAGATCGCATTCGGCTTGTTGCCTCCGGGGTCGTCGGACACCAACGGATGCAGGATCTCGAACTGCACACCATCCCAGACCCAGCGTTGGCCGGCGACACAGCGCCGATTGAACGATTTCGAGTGCCACAACGGATGCCCGGTTTCCAGCGAGGCGAGCAATTCGTCGACCGGCAACCCGCGCATCAGCGAAGACGCACCGCCGACGTGATCGCTGTCGCGGTGGCTCAGGACCAGCATGTCGACACGGTCTTCGCCACGCCCCCGCAGCAAGGGCAGCAAGACCCGCTCACCGGCATCGCTGTCGCGCGCATAGCGGGGCCCCGCGTCGTAAACGAGCAAGCGCGTGCGCGTGCGGATCAACACCGACGTGCCCTGACCCACATCGACCGCCATCGCCTCGAAACGCCCCTCGAGCGGCCATGTTCGAGCCGGCAACAGCAGCGGCAGCGCCAGCGGCAACACCAGCAGGCGCAGGCGCCACGGGATCGGAAGCACGGCCAGCAATGCACCGAGCATGGCTGAGAGTTGGGCCCAGACCGGCGCGGCGGGCACCGTCCAGACCGCCAGCGGCCAACTGGCCAACCACGCCAACACCGATGACATGAGCTGCAGCAGCCAGGCGGCAGGCTGCCACAGCCACGGCAGAGCGATCCCCAACATGGCCAGCGGTGTGATCAACAAGGTCACCAGCGGGATCGCCAACAGGTTGGCAAGGAGACCGACCAGGGAGACCTGCTGAAAGAAGATCATGCTCAGCGGAGCCAGTCCGATCGAAACACCGCCCTGGCTGCGCAGCATTTGCCCGAGACTGCCGCCGGCATGCCGCCAGACAGCTCCCCATCTGGTAGCGACAGCGACAGGCTTTGCCGGCACATGCCGAACCGCATCCGAGGCAAGCAACAGACCGACCGCAACAAACGACAGCCAGAAGCCAGGCTGCAGCATCGCCCATGGGTCCACCGCAGTCACCAGGACGGCAGCAGTCAGCAGAATCAACGGCCACGGCCAGCGTCGACCGATCGAATGCAGCACAACAACCAGTGCCAGCATCGCCAACGTGCGCTGTGCCGGCACGCCCCAACCTGAAAAGACGGCATACCCCGCTGCAGCGACCAAACCGCCCCAACGGCTGGCGTGAGGCGCCGCAAGCCACAGCGGGGCGCGTTCGCTGCGCCGCCAAGCCGCGCCGATCAACCCCGCAGCCAGCCACGAAAACATCGTGATGTGCAAGCCGCTGATGGCAACCAGATGCGCAATTCCGGTATCGCGAAAGAGCTGCCAATCGCCGCGATCGATGGCCGCCTGATCGCCGACGACCAACGCAGCCAGCACGCCAGCTGATCGACGATCGTCGACATGGCGCTGGATCGAATCGCGCACCGATTGGCGAAAGCGTGCCAGCGCGAAGCCGGCGTTGTCGCTCAGTTTGAGCGCCCCCTGCGGCCCGGCACGCACATAGCCGGTCGCACCTTGATTGCGTTCGAACAGATGCAATTCGAAATCGTAGCCGTGCGGATTCAGATTGCCATGCGGACGACGCAACCTCAGGGTCAATCGCCAGCGCTGTCCGGCGCGCAGGCTCGCCATGGCGGGATCTGCAATCGCACCCTCTTCACGTCCCGCATACCAGCCCAGGATCAACCGCGGCGGAAGTTGATGCGGCCGCCCGTCGAGCGTCGCAGATTCGGGATCGAACTGGAAGCGCAGGCCATCCGGGCCAACCTGCGGCAGATCGGAGACGATGCCGGTGACCAGCAGATCGACCCCTTCCAGCGCCGCCGACAGACGTTGCGACAGCCGATGGTGGGCCAGCAATCCGGTGCTCGACCAGCCCGCCACTGCGATAGCGCCGATTGATGCCAGGAAGACAAACGTCCAGCGCAGCTGTGCATTGATCGCCGAAGACGAACCGAAATGCAGCGCGCCGCTCGCCGCAGCGAGCGCTACCGCCAACGCACCAAGGCCCAGCCACAGCCGGCTCTGCAGCAGCGCGACATCATCGAGTTCGGGCTGCAGCAACTGCGCTCCGACCCCGAGCAGCCAAGCCAGGCAGGCGACCAGAATCCAGCTTGCAACCGGTCCGGCGCGCAAGGACCGCACCGTGGCAGTGGCTGAACGACTGCCCGAAACGGTCGCGAACATGCAGCCAGTGTAGGATTTGGACCCCGATTCCCAACACTCGCCGCCTCCCCATTCGGCGGGATTACAAGCCATGGACAAGCCCAGCTCTTCTGTCGCCGATCGACTGGCCAAACTCGGCATCACGCTGCCTGCAGTGTCGGTGCCTGCCGCTGCCTATGTGCCGTTTGTGCGCACCGGCAATCTGCTGTTCATCTCCGGCCACATCGCCAAACGCGATGGCAAGCCCTGGGTCGGGCAATTCGGGCGCGACATCGACACCGCCACCGGCCAACAGGCTGCACGTGCGGTGGCCATCGACCTGCTCGGCACATTGCAGGCTGCTGCCGGCAGCCTCGACAAGGTGGTGCGCATCGTCAAGCTGATGAGTCTGGTCAACAGCACGCCCGGGTTCACTGAGCAGCATCTGGTGACCAACGGCTGCTCGGAGCTGCTGGCCGAACTGTTCGGTGAGCGTGGCGCCCATGCGCGCAGCGCATTCGGGGTTGCGCAGATTCCGATGGGCGCATGCGTCGAGATTGAAATGATTGCCGAGCTCGAATGAGACGCTCCGAGTTCGACGAACCAAGCCACGTTTCGACCTGGCTGCTGGCGGGCGGCGCGCTTGTATCGGTAGGCGCCGTCGCAGCGGCGCTGGTCTCGCAACATGTCTTCGGAATGGAGCCTTGCCCGTATTGCGTGTTGCAAAGGGTGATATTCCTTGCGGTTGCCATTGCATGCCTGCTCGCCCTGATGCTGCCGAACCCGGGTGGTCGACGCATCGCGGCGGGTCTCGGGCTGTTGTTGGCCATCAGCGGCATCGTGACGGCGGTGTATCAGCATTTCGTGGCAGCGGCCTCGGAGTCGTGCAACCTCACGCTGGCCGACAAGATCGTCGGCGGCATGCACCTGGACAGCCTGTTGCCAGACGTTTTCTCGGCGCGCGCGAGTTGTGCCGACGCAGCAGTCAACCTGCTCGGCGTTCCGTACGACTTCTGGAGCCTGGCATTGTTCATTGTGCTGGCCGTCGGCCTGGTGCGGGTGATGCGTCGGCCGATGGATTGAAGGGCAACGCGCGCAGGACGCACGGCGCGTGGCGCAAACCGGCCTGCGATGATTGGCGTGAATCGAGTTGCGGCTCGGCTTGAACGCCGTCAGTCTGCTGCTCGCAAGCCCTGTACTTTCAAGCCCGGCACCGCCTTCCCCTTGCGCGCGCGCTTGCCGACGAAGGTCGACAGGTTTGCCGCCTTCAGCAACTCTTCCCTCGGCTTGCCGCGCGGGCTGCTGCCCAGCACGATGACGCTCTGGTGAATCGGGCAAAGGTCGATCAGCCGATCCTTCGGTTCGAGGTCCATCAGGGTCAGCCCGCGTCCGCCGTTGGCTTGCCGCTTGAGATCGGCCAGCTCGAAAACCAGCAACCGGCCCGCTTGCGACAGACAAGCCAGTTGCGGCGTGTCAGCGCCGACCAGCCGCGGAGGCAGCGGCAGTTCGCCCGCTTCGAGGCTGAGAAAGGCCTTGCCGCCGCGCTGCCGCGAGACCACATCCCCAACCAGCGCGAGCAGACCAAAGCCCCCGCTGCCGGCCAGCACAAGCGTCTGCTGCAAGTCGGCGGCCAGATAAAAGGCCGGCTGGCTGCCGCTTTCGAGATCGATCAGGGTGGTGATCGGTTGCCCGTCGCCGCGCCCGCTGGGCAACAGGGTGATCGGAGTCGAGTAGACCCGACCGTTGCTGCCGAAGACCAGCAGGGGATCGACGCTGCGGCACGCAAAGCTCGACAGCAAGCCATCACCTGACTTGAATTGCAAGCCATCGATCGAGATCTCGTGGCCTTTCAACGCGCGGACCCAGCCCTTCTGGCTGATCACGACGGTGACTGGCTCGTCTATCGTCCTGACTTCGGCAACCGCCCTTTTTTCAGTCTGGACCAGTGTGCGTCGCGCATCGCCGTGCTGCTTGGCGTCGGTTTCGATTTCCTTGATCACGGTGCGTTTCAACACAGCCGGACTGTTCAGGATGTCTTCCAGCTTGCCTTGCGCGGTGCGTAATTCAGCCAATTCCTGCTCGATCTTGATCGCCTCCAGTCGAGCCAGCTGACGCAGCCGAATTTCGAGGATGTCCTCGGCCTGTCGGTCGCTGAGCGAAAAGCGCTCGATCAAGGCCAGCTTCGGATCATCGCTGGCACGGATGATCCGGATCACCTCGTCGATGTTGAGCAGAACCAGCTGCCGTCCTTCGAGGACGTGGATGCGATCAAGCACCTTGGCCAGCCGATGCCGGCTGCGCAGCTCGACCGTCTGCATGCGAAAGCCGATCCATTCGACCAGGATCTGGCGCAGGCTTTTCTGCGTCGGCCTTCCATCGGCACCGATCATCGTCAGATTGATCGGCGCCGACGTCTCCAGACTGGTCTGCGCGAGCAGCGTGGTGATCAGCTCCTGCTGCGCGATGGTCCGGCTCTTTGGCTCGAATACCAAGCGCACCGCCGCTTCCTTGCTGGACTCGTCGCGCACCGCATCCAGCACGGCCAGCAGGCCGGTTTTCAATTGCACTTGATCCGCGCTCAGCGACTTCTTGCCCGCCTTGACCTTCGGATTGCTCAGTTCCTCGATTTCCTCGAGGACTTTCTGCGCGCTGGTGCCGGGTGGCAATTCGGTGACGACGAGTTGCCACTGGCCGCGCGCCAGATCTTCGATCTTCCAGCGCGCCCTGACCTTCAGACTGCCTCGCCCCGTAGCGTAGGCAGCGCGGATTTCCTCGGTGCTGCTGATGATTTGCGCGCCGCCTGGATAGTCGGGTGCCGGCAGCAAGGCGGCCAAGCCATCATCGTCGAGCGTGGCATCCTTGATCAGCGCCACCACCGCGCTGGCAACCTCGCGCAAGTTGTGCGACGGCACCTCGGTCGCCAGTCCGACCGCGATGCCGCTGGCACCATTGAGCAGAACGAATGGCAGGCGCGCCGGCAGTTGCCTGGGTTCTTGCGTCGAGCCATCGTAGTTGGGGATGAACTCGACCGTGGCTTCGTCGATTTCATCGAGCAACAGGCGGGTGATCGGCGCCAGGCGCGCTTCGGTGTAGCGCATCGCCGCCGCGCCATCGCCATCGCGCGAGCCGAAGTTGCCCTGCCCGTCGATCAGCGGATAGCGCTGTGAAAAGTCCTGCGCCATGCGCACCAGCGCGTCGTAGGCGGCCTGATCGCTGTGCGGATGAAAGCGCCCCAGCACGTCACCAACCACGCGTGCGCTCTTGACCGCCTTTGGACCGCTGGCGGTGGTAAACGCCAGCCCCATGCGCTCCATGGCATAGAGAATCCGGCGTTGCACCGGTTTCTGGCCATCGCATACATCGGGCAGCGCCCGCCCCTTGACCACGCTCAACGCATATTCAAGGTAGGCGCGCTCGGCATAGGCCGACAAACTGGTGTTGTCACCGCCGTCGGCCTCGAAGGCTTCTGGCTGGGAAAAAAGATCGTTCATGCTTTGGAAGGAGTGGACGTTGACCGTCGTCTTGACGAACGCTCAGGAAGGCGTTGTTGCGCGGGTCCGCTGGTCATACTCGCCAGCCAGCATCGACATCACGATCAAGGAATCGTAGCCGTCGCCCGACTTCACGCTTTCACGCAGCCGGCCTTCCTCGACGAAGCCCTCGCTGCGATACAGCGCCTGTGCCGGAAGGTTCAGGCCCTTGACGTCGAGCCAGAACCGATGCGCGTGCAAATCGCGGAATGCCATTCTTGCCAACCCGCGCAGGCAAGCCCTGCCAAGGCCGGCGCCGTGCAGCGCTGGCAGCAGCACCAGACGTTTCAGTTCGATCGAATGATGCGGATTGCGACAACCCTGCAGGATCACGAAACCGGCAGACGCGTACGCTGCGCCGGCTTCGACGATGAAGTGACGGAAATCCGGAAACCGCACCGCCCCCTCGTGCTGGATGCGATCCCAGGGCGTGATGAAGGGCAGATTGAGTGGGTCCTGCTCGACCGACAGCACGAAGTCCAGATCGGACAACATGGTCGGACGCAGGCGGATTTGCGGGGATGGCTTGCTCATGGGTGCGGGGTGCGCTCAGCTTGCCTTGAGAATAGTGCCTGAAGGCACTCCTGCGAAACGCCGCGCCAGCCAGCCGGGTGGCGGCTTTTGTGGAAGCGCCGTCGGGCGCGATTTCGAATCACTAGATATCGACCTCCACATCGTCGCCGTGCAACTCCATCAGATCGCGCCGCGACTGCGCTTCACCCTTGCCCATCAAGCGCGACAGCGATGCAACGGTCGCCGCATGGCCAGCCGCACCATAGCTGATCGGCAACAAGCGCCTGGTATCCGGGTTCAGCGTGGTATCCCAAAGCTGCTCGGCATTCATCTCCCCGAGGCCCTTGAAGCGCGAGATGGTCCAAGCGCCTTCACGGGTGCCTTCCTTGCGCAGCTTGTCGAGCGTGGCGCCGAGTTCGCCTTCGTCCAGGGCATAGATCTTGGCCGCCGGCTTCTTGCCACGCGCCGGCGCATCGATGCGAAACAACGGTGGCTTGGCAACGTAGATGTGGCCGGTCTCGATCAGCTTCGGGAAGTGCCTGAAAAACAGTGTCAGCAGCAGCACCTGGATGTGCGACCCGTCGACATCGGCATCGCTGAGGATGCAGATCTTGCCGTAACGCAGACCGCTCAGATCGGCACCGTCCATGGTGTGCGGATCGACCCCGATCGCCACCGCGATGTCGTGGATCTCGTTGTTTGCAAATAGCCGGTCGCGCTCGACTTCCCAGGAATTGAGCACCTTGCCCCGCAGCGGCAGCACGGCCTGGGTCTCCTTGTTGCGGCCCATCTTCGCGCTGCCACCGGCTGAATCGCCCTCGACCAGAAACAGCTCGTTGAGGCTCAGGTCGCGGCTTTCGCAGTCGGTCAGCTTGCCTGGCAGAACGGCAACACCCGAGCCCTTGCGCTTTTCGACTTTCTGGCTGGCGCGTTGCCGGGTCTGGGCCTGGCGGATCACCAGCTCGGCGAGCTTCTTGCCGATGTCCACATGCTGGTTCAGCCACAACTCCAGCGCCGGCCGAACATAGGTGGTGACCAGGCGCAAGGCATCGCGGCTGTTCAGCCGTTCCTTGATCTGGCCCTGGAATTGCGGGTCCAGCACCTTGGCTGACAACACGAAACTGGCGCGCGAAAATACATCTTCGGGCATCAGCTTGACGCCTTTGGGCAGCAAGGCATGCAATTCGATGAAGCCCTTGATGGCGCCGAACATGCCGTCCTTCAAGCCAGACTCGTGGGTACCACCGGCAACGGTCGGAATCAGGTTGACATAGCTCTCACGCATCGGTGCGCCATCTTCGGTGAACGCCACGCACCACGCCGCACCCTCGCCCTCGGCGAAATTCTCGGTTTCGCCTCGATCAGCGTAATGCGCACCCTCGAACAGCGGAATCACCGGATCGGCATTCAAGCTTTGCGTCAGGTAGTCGCGCAGGCCGTCCTGGTACTGCCAGGTCTGCACATCACCCGTCTTCTCGATCTTCAGCGACACCTTGACGCCCGGCATCAGCACCGCCTTGCTGCGCAGCAAGTGCATCAGTTCATGGCGCGGCAGATCCGGGTTGTCGAAGTAAGCCGGATCGGGCCAGCTGCGCACTGTGGTGCCGCTGCGTCGCTCGCCGCTTGCCGGCTTGCGCAAGGCCAGCGGCTGCACGACGTCACCAGCGGCAAAGGCAATCGTCGCAACCTGGCCATCGCGCCAGACGCTGACCTCCAGCCTTCGGGACAACGCATTCGTCACACTGACACCGACGCCGTGCAAGCCGCCGGAGAAGCTGTACGCCGCGCCGCCACCTTTGTCGAATTTGCCACCGGCGTGGAGACGGGTGAACACGATCTCGACCACTGGCACCTGCTCTTCGGCATGCAGACCGAAAGGAATGCCGCGACCGTCGTCCACCACGCTGATCGAGCCGTCAACATGCAGGGTCACGTCGATGTGTTTGCCGTGCCCGGCCAGCGCCTCGTCGGCGGCGTTGTCGATCACCTCCTGGATGATGTGCAGCGGGTTGTCGGTTCGGGTGTACATGCCCGGCCGCTGCTTGACCGGCTCGAGACCCTTCAAGACGCGAATCGAGTCTTCGCCATAGGCCGAAGTCGGGCTGGATGTGCTTTTTCGAGCAGGTTTGTTGGCCATGGCGTGGAATTGTAGGGATCTGATCTGGCGCCCTGCGCCGGGTCCATCCGGCAAAATGCCGCGCGATTGGCTACATTCGGGAATGTCTTCAATTGCCCAGTCGTGGAGCTGTTTCTGATGGTCGCAGCCCACGCTCTCGCGATGTTGCCTCCGTCCCCCTGGGTGATGCGCTGGGCGGACCTGCTGCCGGCCGGCGCGACGGTGCTTGACCTCGCCTGCGGCAGCGGGCGGCATGTTCGCTGGCTCGTCGCGCAAGGCTTCAAGGTGACGGCAGTCGACCGCGACGCCGCTGCCGTCGAGCCGCTGCGCGATCTGGCAGGCGTGGATGTGCTCGTGGCCGACCTCGAGGGGCAGCCCTGGCCACTTGATGGTCATCGGTTCGACGCGATCGTCGTCACCAACTACCTTTGGCGGCCGCTCTGGCCCCGGCTGATCGACAGCCTGCAGCCGAACGGCATGCTGATCTACGAAACCTTCAGCGTCGACCACGCCAGCATCGGCAAGCCGTCGAACCCGGCATTCCTGCTCAGACACGGCGAATTGCTTGAACGCTGCGTCGGTCTG
>JBDTQC010000052.1:0-12213 GCA_039932405.1 Ideonella sp. | reverse complement strand
TGGAGCACCGCATCCACGCGGTACTCGGCAGCAGTGAGCAATGCATCGCCACCCATCCATCCGACATGGCGGTTGCGATGCGGGTGCTCGACGCGCAAATCGACACCGTCTCGGCATCCGGCAGTCGACGGACGATCCCGATTGCCGATTTCCATCGCTTGCCCGGCGATAGCCCCGAGCGCGAGACCAGCCTCGAAGCGAACGAGTTCATCACCGGCGTCACACTGCCCCCGCCCCCGCCCGGCCGCCAGCTGTACCGCAAGGTGCGGGATCGCGCTTCGTACGCCTTCGCGCTGGTCTCGGTCGCGGCGATTGTCGATATCGGGGACAAGGTTGTGCGCAGCGCTCGCCTGGCATTCGGCGGCCTCGCACACCAGCCCTGGCGGGTCGAGGCGGCAGAAGCGGGATTGACTGGCGCCACCGCTGAGCGCGCGGCGTTCGAGGCTGCCGCCGACAGCGTGCTGGCCGGCGCCAAGGGCCACGGCCACAACGATTTCAAGCTGCCGCTTACCCGCCGCGTGATGACGGGCGTGCTCACCGAAGCCGGTTCAATCTGACCCAGGGTCACCACATGCAGATGGATCAACCCGCTCCGCGCAACGCGATCGATGACAACCGGCACGGCCAGATCGGCCGCGCGGCCGATCGTGTCGATGGTCGACTGAAGGTGACCGGTAGCGCACCGTATGCCTACGAAGTCGATGCAGGCGAACCAGCGGCCTACGGCTACATCGTCGAAGCCACCATTGCGAAAGGCCAAATCGAGCGCATCGACAGCAGCGCTGCTGAACAGGCGACCGGCGTGCTGCTGGTGCTGACCCACCACAACGCGCCGGCCCAGGCCGCATTCACCACCGAAGGCGACGATCGATTTGCGCGACCGCTGCCCTGTTTGGCCGACGCGGCGGTACGCCAATACGGCGACCCGGTGGCCTATGTGGTTGCCGAAACCTTCGAGCAGGCGCGCGCCGCCGCACGGCTGGTCCAGGTCGACTACGCGACGCAGCGCGGCGCCTTCGTGCTGGAGGCGCAATTGGACAAGGCCTTCAAGCCCGACAGTGCGGATGGTGCCGTGCCGGACAGCAGCACCGGCGAATTCGAATCGGCATTCAGCCGTGCGCCGGTTCAATTCGATGAGACCTACACCACGCCGTACCAGATCCACGCCCAGATGGAGCCGCATGCCAGCCTGGTTTGGTGGGAAGGCGAGCACGTGATCGTTCACTGTTCGACCCAGCTCATCGAAAGCGCGCACCAGCGCGTTGCCAACACGCTGATGATCGACAAGGACCAGGTCAGGATCGTCAGCCGCTACATCGGTGGCGGCTTCGGTGGCAAGCTGCCGGTTTTTGCCGACGTGGTGCTCGGCGCGCTAGCGGCGCGCCAATTGCAACGTCCGATCAAGACGGCGCTGACGCGGCAACAGATGTTCCATCTGACCACCCACCGCGGTGAAACACGACAGCGCTTGCGCCTCGGCAGCGACCCCAACGGCCGGCTGCTCGCGATCGGTCATGAGAGCTGGAGCCAGAGCACGCCACGCTTCGAATTCTGCGAGCCGGCTGCAGTGGCTACGCGATCGCTCTACGCTGCGGCACACCGCATGACGCGCCAGCGCAGCGTCGCGCTCGATCTGCCGGCGGCCGACTCGTGCCGCGCGCCAGGTGAGGCCGTCGGACTGCTCGCGCTGGAAAGCGCAATGGACGAGCTGGCGCATCGGCTCGACATCGATCCGATCGAACTGCGACGCCGCAACGAGCCTGACATCGATCCGGAAAAGCAGGTGCCGTTTTCGTCACGCCAATTGCTGGCGTGCATGGACCAGGGCGCCGAGCGGTTTGGTTGGGCAGCACGCTGCGCGCAGCCGAGCCAGGTGCGCGAAGGCCGCTGGCTGATCGGCATCGGCATGAGTGCCGCAAGCCGGGGCAACCTTCTGCAGGAATCGCACTGTGAAGTGAGCCTGCAGCCGGGCGGTCGCTTGCGCGCTCGCATGGCGATGACCGACATCGGCACCGGAAGCTATACCGTATTCAGCCAGATAGCCGCCGAAATGCTCGGATTGCCGATCGAGCAGGTCGACATGCAGATGGGCGACAGCGACTTCCCCGCGTCGTCCGGCTCAGGCGGATCGTTCGGTGCGGCCAGCGCGGGATCGGCACTCTACGAGGCCTGCGAAAACCTGCGCGCCAAGCTGGCCGCTGCAGCCGGCATCGATCCGGAACAGGCCGAATTCAGTAACGGGCGGATCAACGGCGGTGGTCATTCGGTGGCGCTCGCGGATCTGGCCGGTAGCAGCGGCCTGTCGGCCGAAGGCGCCATCAAGCCAGGCGCCATGAAGGAGAAATTTTCGCAGCAGGCCTACGGCGCGTTTTTCGCGGAGGTTGCGGTCGACACCGAATCGGGCGAAATACGGCTGCGCCGCATGCTCGGCGTATTCGCCGCCGGGCGCATCCTGAATGCCAAGACCGCTCGCTCGCAGGCACTGGGCGGCATGATCTGGGGAGTTGGGTCGGCGCTGACGGAAGCGGGTGTCGTCGATCCGCGCCTGGGTTTTTTCGTCAACCACGATCTGGCCGAATACCATCTGCCGGCGCACGCTGACATCCCGGCGATCGACGCGATCTTTCTGCCCGAGGTCGACGACAAGACCAACCCCTTGAAGATCAAGGGTGTAGGCGAACTGGGTATCAGCGGCGCAGGCGCGTCCGTGGCGAACGCGGTCTTCAACGCCTGCGGGGTTCGGATCCGCGACTTTCCGCTGACGCTGGACAAGGTGTTGGCTGAGCTGCCGGACTTGGCCTGATTCGCGCCTGCCGAGCCGATGGGAAAGATAGCCCAGCGCGCCCGCTCAGCCGCCTTTCAACGCGGCGTGCACCGCCTCTGACACCTTCTCGAATCCGAACGACGCATCGACCAGCTTGCCGTTCAGCAAGAACGCCGGCGTGGCGCGCAAGCCGAGTTGCTCGGCTGAGCGACGATGCTCCTGCACCCGCTGGGTATAGATGCGATCGGCCATCTCGGCCTTGAAGCGGTTCATGTCCAGACCGATGGCCTCGGCATAGCCGGTCAACGCCGGCAGTTCGAGGTGATGCTTCTGATCGAACAACTGGTGATGCATCGGCCAGAACTTCCCTTGCGCGGCGGCAGCCTCGGCAGCCTCGGCAGCCAGTTCGGCGTGAGGGTGTACTTCCATCAACGGAAAGTGTCGGTATACAAAGCGCAGGCGGCCCTTGGTGCTGTCGACCAGATGCCGCATCAGCGGCTCTGCCTGAATGCACGCCGGACACTCGTAATCGCCATACTCGACCAGCGTGGCGCGGGCATCCTCCGCACCCATCTGATGCTCTGCGGCGGACAACGCGGCGAACGGGTCGTCAGAGGGTTGGGGGTCAGAGGGCGAGGTGTCGCTCATGACTTTGCTCCTTCAAGTGTCGCTTTGAGCGTGATCTCCGGCACACCCGTCAACGCCTTCGACAGCGGACAGTCGCTCTTGGCGGCCTTCGCGATCTGCTGGAATCTGGCTTCGTCGATGCCTGGCACGGTCGCTTTCATCTCCAGCGCAATGCGGTCGATCGCGAAGCCTTCGCCCTGCTGAACCAGGCGCACCCGAGCCTGGGTATCGATCGATTCGGTGGCGAAACCGGCCTTGTCGCAGGCAAAAGAAAACGCCATTGAAAAGCACGCAGCATGCGCTGCACCGAGGATCTCTTCGGGGTTGGTGCCGCGGCGGTCGTCCTCGAACCGGCTGCCAAAGCCGTAGGGATGGTTCTTCAACGCACCTGTCTCGGTGCTGATCTGGCCCTGTCCTTTTTTGCCTTGACCTTCCCAGTGCACGCTGGCGATTTTCTCTTTCATCTTGCTTCCTTTTCAGAATGGGGTGCGCCTCGCGGCGCGGCGGCTTACATTGCCCACTGTCGATCCGTTTTCCTCACATCACGATCGGACACCGCCTTGTACCGCGCGTCGGGCTGTCCTACAAGAATCAAGATCAACCATGCTCATCACCATCGAACCCGGCGTGCGGCTGTTCGTCGACATTGAAGGCCCTGCACTGGTGCCCCAGGGCGCCAGGATGCGCGAGAAGCCCACGCTGATCCTGCTGCACGGCGGGCCGGGCTATGACCACAGCAGCTTCAAGCCGATCTTCAGCCGACTGGCCGACATCGCGCAGATCGTCTACTACGATCACCGAGGCCATGGCCGCAGCGACCGCCGGCCAGCCGCCGAGTGGACGCTCGATACCTTTGCCGACGACCTCGTCAGGCTCTGCGACGCGCTCGGCATCGCCAAGCCGATCGTGCTCGGCCAGAGCTTCGGTGGCTTCGTCGCGCAACGTTATCTGGCCCGCCACCCGACCCACCCGGCCAAGGTGGTGCTCTCGAGCACCTCGCACCACATGGGTCTGCAACGCAAGCTGGCGATGTTCGAACGGCTGGGTGGCGCCGTTGCGCGCGAGGCTGCGCGGGCCTTCTGGAGCGCACCGAGTGCCGCTACCTGGGCCATCTATGACCAGCATTGCCGCGCACTCTACAACCCGACCGCCGGCAACGACGATGCGCGGGCCCGCACCGTCTACGCTGAAGAGATCCTGTTCGCCAGCGCCGGCGGCGAACAGCAGACGATGCAACTGCTGCCGGGCCTGGCCGGCGTTCGATGCCCGGTCCTCGTGATGGTCGGCGAGCTCGACCCGGTGACGCCGTTGCAGGATGCGCAGGAGATCGCCGCCGCGATCCCCGCGCCCTGGGGCCGCCTGGTCACATTCCCCGCAGCCGGTCACGGCGCCTGGCGCGATCAGCCGGATCAGGCGATGGCGGTGTTGCGGGCATTCATAGAGCAAGCGGCGCAAACTGGGTCGTGAGCAGAGTTAAGTGCGCCACTGATCGGCTACGCACGGCTCCGCACTCAAAGGCGCCCGCTTACGTCGGCAGCGCCCACACGGCTTGCGCGCCGACCCCATAGAAGCGCCGATCGGACCGGCGCTCGACTTCCCAGCCGCCGGTAAATTCGCCAAAGGCCGGCAGGATCAGCAAGGCATCCCCTTCACGAACGAAACACGGCATCCGCAGGCTGTCGCGGCCCCGCCCGTGCAGCTTGATGGCCGGATGCAGGTGCCCGGCCAGCACCGCGTGCGTGTCATGGTGCTGCGGGTGGTGACAGGCCGCGTATGGACCAAGCAGGTGCGGCTCGTCGACCAGCTCGAAGCCCAGCGACGCCGGCGGATCGCCGGCTCGCTTGTCGTGATTGCCCCGCACCAGCGTGCAGATCAAGCCGCGCCCGGCCGACGAATCATCCGCGCTGCATTGCGCTGACCAATTCGCTGACCAACGCGCCGACCATCCGGCGGACCAATCGGCAACTACCGCCAGCAAGCTCGGTGTGCGGGCTTGCGCGGCGTGCAGGAAGTCGCCCAGGAAAACGATCTGCAGCGGCGCCAGCGCCTCGATCAGTCGATCGATCCGGGCCAGATTTTCCTGCGTGCTGCCCCCGGGAACCGGCTGGCCGAGTGACCGATAGGTGGCCGCCTTGCCCAGATGCAGGTCGGCGATGAACAGGGTCCGCGCAGCTGGCCACCAGACGGCGCGCTCGGGCAGCAAGCTCAGCTGCTCGCCGGCAAACACGATCTGACACGATCCGGCGGCCAGCATCACGACAAGCGCGGCAGCGGCGGCGAGGGACGACGGCGCTTTTTCGCCGATGCGGCGGAGGCGCCCGTCTTCACGCCTTCGGTCGCGTTGGCAAGCTTGCCGACGCCTGCGTCGCTGCCCTGCCCGAACACCAGCGTGGCGCGCACTTGTGCGCTGTCGCCGACATCGTCCGCACCGCCCGCGGCCGCTTCAAGCTGCCTGACCATGCGCGCGATCCGATCGGCCACCGACTCGTTCGACAGCTTCTCGCGGAAGCGCTCGACCATCAAGGGAAATGCAAACGGCGTCGGCCGCTTCGGTTGCCGCACGACCAGCCGCTGCGTCGCCATTCGGCTCAGGCTGGCGGCGAGCCGGCCGATCTCCAGCTCCTGCGTCAGCAGCTCTTGTTCGGCCTGCGCCAGCAGACGATTGTCCGGATCGTATTTGCGGAAGACATCGAAGAACAGCGACGACGAAGCCTGCAGCTGCTTGCCGCTGCGCTGTTCGCCGGGATAGCTCTGGAAGATCAACCCGGCCACACGCGCAATCTCGCGAAAGCGCCGCCGTGCCAGCTCGCCGGCATTCAGCGAGGCCAGCACCTCGTGCAGCAGATCGCTCTGGTCTGCTGCCAGCACCACCGGCAACAAGGTCGGCCAATCGACCTCGAGCGCACTCAGCAACTCGAAGCCGTAATCGTTCACCGCGATCGAAAAGGTTCGCGGATGCTGTTGGGCCACCCGCCACGCCAGCAGCCCGGCCAGCCCGAGGTGAACATGGCGCCCGGCGAACGGAAACACAAACAGATGCCACCCCTCGCGCGTCTTCAGCACTTCGGCCAGCAAGGTGCCCGGCAGCGGCAACGCCGACCATTGCTGCTGGATTTCGAGCAAGGGCCGCACCGATTGCAGTTCGGGCGACTCGAAGCGACCCTCCCCGGCCAGCCCGAGTTGCTCGACCACCGCATCGGCGAGCGTGGTCGACAAGGGCATGCGGCCACCGTTCCAGCGCGGCACGGCCGGCCGCTGCCCGGTGGCGCGGCGCACCCAGGCCGTCATCTCGTTGATGCGAACGAGCTCGAGCAGTCGGCCGCCGAACATGAAGCAGTCGCCGGGCTTCAGGCGTGCTGCAAAATTTTCCTCGACGCTGCCGATCCGTGCGCCGCCCAGATACTGCACCGTCATGCTGGCATCGCTGACGATGGTGCCGATATTGGCGCGGTGGCGACGCGCCAGGCGCGCATCCGGCACGCGCCAGATGCCGTGCTCGTCCGGCGCAGCACGGCGATAGTCGGGATAGGCGACCAGCGATGGTCCGCCCTGCGAAACGAAGTCGAGGCACCACTGCCAACTGGCTGGCGAAAGCCGCGCGTAGGCGGCGGTCGATCTGACCTCGTCAAACAACGCATCGGGACGGAAACCACCACCGAGCGCCACCGTCACCAGGTGCTGCACCAGCACGTCGAGCGGCTGATCCGGCGAACTGCGCGATTCGATCTTTCCGGCCGCGATGGCGTCGCGCGCGGCCACGCCTTCGATGATCTCGATGCTGTGCGTCGGCACCAGCGTGATTCGCGAAACCCGGCCCGGCGCGTGGCCGGAGCGCCCGGCGCGTTGCAGCAAGCGGGCAATGCCCTTCGCCGAGCCGATCTGCAACACCCGTTCGACCGGCAGAAAGTCGACCCCCAGATCCAGGCTCGATGTACAGACCACGGCCTTCAGCTCGCCTCGTTTGAGGCCGCCTTCAACCCATTCGCGCACCGCACGGTCGAGTGATCCATGGTGCAGCGCAATCCGGCCGGCCCAATCGGGACGCGCCTCGAGCAGCGCGTGATACCAGATCTCCGCTTGCGATCGGGTGTTCGTGAAGACCAGTGTGGTGGCGCTGCGCTCGAGCTCATCGACGACCTGCGGCAGCATCGTCAGACCGAGGTGACCGGCCCAGGGAAAACGCTGCGCCCGCGCCGGAAGCAACGAATCGACGACCAGCTTGCGCGCGATCGCCCCTTGCACCAACACACCGTGTTGATGGCCGAGCAGCGTGTGCATCGCCTCCTGCAGATTGCCCAAGGTGGCCGACATCCCCCACACCCCGATGTCGGGGTTCCAGCGCCGCAGGCGGGCCAGAGCGAGTTGCACCTGCACCCCGCGCTTGTTGCCCAGCAATTCATGCCATTCGTCGACCACCACCATTCGCAGCGTGCCGAGCACCTCGCTCGCATCAGCGCGCGCCAGCAGCAGCGACAGGCTTTCGGGCGTCGTGACCAGCACGGTCGGCAGGCGCCGGTTCTGTGCACTGCGTTCGGCAGCGCCGGTATCGCCGCTGCGCACACCGGCGCTCCAGTGCTGTACGTCGGCCAGATCAGCGAGAGCGGATTGCAAGGCACGCAACGTATCGGCCGCGAGCGCGCGCATCGGCGTCAGCCACAGGACGGTCAGCGGCGGCGCGGCGGCGCCAGCACGCTGCGGAGCCGCATCGACGGCAAAGGCCTGCAACGCACCGAGCCAGACCGCGTAGGTCTTGCCGGCCCCGGTGGTTGCATGCAACAGGCCCGACTGCCCGTTGGCGATCGCCCGCCAGACCTCGCGCTGAAACGCAAACGGTTTCCAGCCGCGGGCTGCGAACCAGGCCGACAGCGCGCGTTTCATGTCGGCAGGCCGGCTACGCAAGCCGCGGAAGCCGTGACCCTCATCCGTCGATCACCCGACTTGAGGCTGGAATTTCCGGTCCGGACGAACGCTCGGGCAACACCACGGCTTGTGTGGCCAGGCGCAGATCGGCCAGCCAATCGGCGTAGGCCTGCTCGCGTTGCTCGGGCGCGGTGCGCAGCAGTGCTGATGGATGCAACGTCACCAATACCGGCGTGCCATCCGTGCTGTGTTGCCACCGGCCGCGCTCGCGCAGCACCGCAACCGTGCGGCCGAGCACCGCGCGCGCGGCGGTGGCACCGAGCGCAACGATGGCCTGCGGGCGCACCAGCGCGATTTCGCGCTCCAGCCAGTCAAGGCATGCGGCGGCCTCGCGCTGCGCGGCGGTCTTGTGGATGCGTCGTTTGCCGCGCAACTCGAACTTGAAATGCTTGACTGCATTGGTGAGGTAGAGCTGACTGCGCTCGACGCCGATCTCGTCGAGCGCCTTGGCGAGCAGTTGGCCGGCCGGGCCGACGAATGGTCGGCCACGCAGATCTTCCTGGTCGCCGGGCTGTTCGCCGACGAACATCCAACGCGCATCCAGCGGTCCTTCGCCGAACACCGTCTGCGTGGCATGCTGGTACAGCGGACAGTGCGTGCAGGCAAGCGCCGCCGAACGGGTCTGCTCGAATGCCGCATGCCGCTCGGCAGTCGATGCGCCAGCCGCTGGGTAACGGGGCAACTGTTCAGGTGTTTTTACATCAGGCATCAGCACCTTGGATGCGGCCAGGCGCCGAATGGTTCGCGCGGTTTCGGTTGGCTGCTGCGCAATCATCGCGCTGCTGCGCTGGTGCGCGGCCGCAGTCAACGGATCGATCAGCGCCGCCTCGGGCAGGTTTTTCCAATACCGAACCGGCATCTCCTTGCGCATCATCGAGAGTTTCAGACGTGCCGGATTGAAGATGTGTTGGTAGTAGGTGAGCCACAGAGACTCGCCGGCATCGGCGTCCGGAGCGTCGCCACGTGCGGCGCCATCGGCAAACCGCAGCGCCTGGCCATCCCACGAGACGCTGCGCTGCGGCGTCAGGATGCTCCATTGCATCTGCGCGAAGCGGCGCGCAAAAAACGGCGCAGTGGCCTCGATGATGTGGTGATCGGGCTCGTACCAGGCCACGTGCAGCGGCGCTTCCCCGGGATTGCGCTCGATGCGCCGAAAGCGCACGAAAGCCGTCATCTTGTGCTGATCTCGGCGCACCGCGTGCGCCATCCGGTCGGCCTGCATCCATTGCGGATCGAGCGGATCAGCGCGCAGCGCCGGTTCGCGCTGCAGCCGCCACAACAGGCCATACAACAAGGCAAAGCGGGACGGGTCGGCGTGCAAACCGACCGATTCGACCAGCTTGGCGAAGCTGCGGGGAACACTCAGCGAGGTAGCAGCAGCAGATGCCGCCTCGTCGTCGACATGGTCCGGTTCGACTGCAAGTTCGGGACGGGGTTCGAACAGATCCGCAGTCGTCGCCGCGCCGCCAATCCGCCAACTGACCCGCTCCGGCGCGACGCCTTCGCCGATCAAGCGTCGCGCCGCCTGACGAAAACCGGCCAGATCGGTTTCAGTGGCGAGCGTGATGCGCTGCAGGCCGTCAGCGGCCACGCGACAAGCCGTGCTCACTCGAACAGCGACGCCTGCACCGCCGGCGCACGCAGGCGCCGCGCCATCGCCGCGGCATCGACTTGCGCCGCCGGCCGATGGTCGGGCAGCACGACGAACGGCAGCACCTTGGCCACCGACAGGTGCAGCCGCGTCAGATCGTCGCGGCGCAGCGCCCGCACGCGGCGTGTCTTGAGCATGCGATCGACCGCCTTCACGCCGACCCCGGGCACGCGCAGCAGCATCTCTTTCGGCGCACGGTTCAGATCGACCGGAAAGCGCTCGGGATGGGCCATCGCCCAGGCCAGCTTGGGATCGAATTCGAGCGACAACATGCCATCCGCTTCGGCCACGATCTCGTCATGGCTAAAACCGTAGAACCGCAACAGCCAATCGGCCTGGTACAGCCGGTGTTCGCGCATCAGCGGCGCGGCCTTCGACGGCAGCGCACGGGGCGCATCCGGGATCGGACTGAACGCCGAGTAATACACACGCTTCAGGCGGTAGGCGCCGTACAGGTTGGCGCTGGCATCGAGGATGGTGCGATCGTCGGTGGCATCGGCGCCGACGATCATCTGCGTACTCTGCCCAGCCGGCGCAAAGCGCTGCGGCTTGGCCCTGCGCGGTGCAACGCCGGCCTGCGACGCGATCGGCGCTGGGCGCGCGGCCTCTTTCGCGTCGTCGATGTGGATGCGGATGGTTGCCATCGAGCGGCGGATCGCCGCACCGTCTTTCTCCGGAGCGAGTGCGCCGAGCGCCGCCTGCGTGGGCAGCTCGACATTGATGCTCAGGCGATCGGCGTAGCGGCCGGCCAGGGCCAGCAACTCGGCACTCGCCTCGGGGATCGTCTTCAGGTGGATATAGCCGCGAAAGTCGTGATCTTCGCGCAGCACACGCGCCACCTCGACCACCTGTTCCATCGTGTAGTCGGCGCTGCGGATGATGCCCGAGCTGAGGAACAGCCCTTCGATGCAATTGCGCCGATAGAAATCGAGCGTCAGCTGCACCACCTCTTCGACGCTGAAACGGGCGCGGGCGACATTGCTGCTGATCCGGTTGACACAATACAGGCAGTCGTAGGTGCAGTAGTTGGTCAGCAGGATCTTCAGCAGCGAAATGCAGCGCCCGTCGGGGGTGTAGCTGTGGCAGATGCCCGAGCCCTCGGTCGATCCGATGCCGCGTCCGCCGAGCGAGTGGCGCTTGCTGCTGCCGCTGGAGGCACACGAGGCATCGTATTTGGCTGCGTCGGCCAGGATGGCGAGTTTGCGGTCGAGGTTCAAGACGGTGCGGCGTTAAATGCTGGATGAATATACAGCTTTGCAGCTCGCCACGCAGCGACCGGGACTTTCGTAAATCGCACTGCGCAATCGGTCGGACAGAGCTGTCGAGACGGCCAAACAATTCATTTTGTAAAACTCGATCAGCATAATGCTTCGTCAATTCATAGATGTGCCTGTGTTGACACTTCAATTTGGCAATCCGTCGCGGGACAATCAGCGCATTGGCCGCAGACAGCGGTTGCGCCCGGAGAGCCGCATGACCCGTTTCATCGATGTACCCACCATGTCCCGCCTCGTCGAGGACATCGGCCTGACCCGTTTCATCGGCGAGCTGGCCCAGACGATCAAGCAGGACTTCTTGCGCTGGCAGGATTTCCACAAGAGCGCCCGGGTGGCGAATCATTCGGCGATTGGCGTGATCGAGCTGATGCCGGTATCGAACGCGACGAGTTACGCCTTCAAATATGTAAACGGCCATCCAAGCAACACCACGCGTGGCCTGTACACGGTGATGGCGTTCGGCGTGCTTGCCGACGTCGACACAGGTTACCCGGTGCTCCTCTCCGAGCTGACCGTGGCGACCGCCCTGCGCACTTGCGCAACCTCGCTGATGGCAGCTCGCGCGCTGGCTCGGCCCGACTCGCGCCGCATGGCGCTGATCGGCAATGGCGCGCAAAGCGAATTCCAGGCACTGGCTTTTCACAGCCACCTGGCGATCGACGAGATCGCCGTCTACGACGTCGACCCGCGCGCCACCGACAAGCTGATCCGCAACCTGCAGGCATGGCCGGCGCTGAAGATCATCCGGGCCGGCTCGATAGCCGAAGCGGTGCGCGGCGCCGATATCGTCACGACGGTGACCGCCGACAAGAACTACGCCACCATCCTGACGCCCGACATGATCGAGCCGGGCATGCACATCAACGGCGTGGGCGGCGACTGCCCCGGCAAGACCGAGCTGCACGCCGACGTGCTGCGTTCTGCGCGGGTGATCGTCGAATACGAGCCGCAGAGCCGCATCGAAGGCGACATTC
>JBDTQC010000051.1:0-12342 GCA_039932405.1 Ideonella sp. | reverse complement strand
CTGGTTGCACGCCAGTCGGCAGCTGATCTGGCCGCGCTGGCGGTCGGCGCGGCCGCCTACATCACGGTCTTCATCGGTCTGATGGGTGTGGTGATCGCGGTCGCGCCGATCTGCGGGCAATTGTTCGGGGCCCGCAAATTGGCCGCCGCCGGCCACCAATTGCATCAGGCCGTCTGGCTGGCGCTTGCACTCAGCCTGCTCGGCAGCACGGTGCTGGTCTTTCCGGAACCGTTTCTCAGCCTGTCGCAGGTCACGCCGACAGTGGCCGCCAAGGCGCGTGGCTATCTGCTGGCGCTGGCAGTGGCGTTACCGGCGTCGCTGACGTTCTCAGCCTTTCGCGGCTTCAACACGGCGGTGTCGAGGCCCAAGGCCGTGATGTCCCTGCAACTGGCCGGCCTCGGCCTGAAGATTCCGCTGTCGATGGCGCTGGTCAACGGCGTTCCGGCGCTCGGTCTGCCGGCGTTTGGAGTGGTCGGCTGCGGGATCGCGACGGCCATCGCGATGTGGGCGCAACTGCTGGCCGCCTGCTGGCTGCTGCGCAATGATGCGTTCTACGCACCTTTCGGCACGCCGCTGGCGAGGGGCCGTCAGTTGCTGCAGCCACCCGACCGGCAGGCCATGCTGACTCAACTGAGACTCGGGGTTCCGATGGGCCTGACGATCCTGATCGAGGTCACCGGATTCAGCTTCATGGCCTTGTTCATTGCGCGCATCGGTACCGATGCGGTGGCAGGTCATCAGATCGCCGCCAATCTGGTGGCGTTGATGTTCATGATGCCGCTGGCGCTGGGCAATGCGACCGGTACGCTGGTCGCTCAGCGCATCGGCGCGGCCGACATGCCCGGCGCGCGGCGCATCGGCTGGCATGGCGTGCGCATCGGCATGGTGATTGCCGCGCTGATCGGTAGCGCTGTCTTCCTCGGTCGCCATGGCGTGCTGCGGCTGTATACCGACAATCCGCGGGTCATCACGGCAGCGCTGCCACTGCTGGCCTGGGTCGCGGCTTTCCACTTCGCCGATGCAACGCAGGGCGTGATGGCTTTCGTGCTGCGCGCATGGCGCATCGCCGTGGCGCCGCTGATGATCTTCGTCTTCGCGTTGTGGGGCGTCGGACTGGGTGGCGGCTACCTGCTGGCGTTCGATCCCTGGAACATGGTGCCGGCGACGCTGCATGGTGCACGCGGCTTCTGGATCGCGTCGACCGGTGGTCTTGCAGTGGCCGCGATCGGTCTTGGCGCCCTGATGGCGTGGGTGTTTCGCCAGCGTGTCAGTGCTTCGACAACGGCAACGCCATGACGAAACAGCTGCCGCCACCATCGCGCGAAACGCAGCGCACCGAGCCACCATGCCGTTCGGCGATCTGGCGCACCAGGCTGAGCCCGAGGCCGACTCCGCCGGCCTGCTCGGCGTGCCCGGGTAGCCGGTAAAACGCTTCAAAGATCCGCTCGCGCGAGGCTTCCGGCACGCCCGGCCCACGATCACACACCTGGACCTCGACCTGGCCCGCCGTGCGAACCAGCTTCACCAGGATCTGATCGCCGCCATAGCGCTTGGCGTTTTCCAGCAGATTGCGCAGCGCGCGCCGCAACAGGCGATCGTCACCGATGACCACGGTTGCATCGCCTTCCACCGGCGCGTTCATGCGGCCAGCCTCCTCCTGCGCGATCAGCAGCAGATCGACCGGCCCATGCGTGGCCAGGTCGGCCGAGGCATCGAGGCGACTCGCCAGCAGCACCTCTTCGACCAGGGCGTCGAGTTCAGCGATGTTGGTATCGATCTCGAATTTCAACGCGTAGCGCTGCTCGGCAGACGCGTCGTCAAGCATCTCGATGGCCATCTTCATGCGCGCCAGCGGCGAGCGCAGTTCGTGGCTCGCGTTGGCCAGCAAGCTCTGGTGCGAATGAACCAGCGCCTCGATGCGCGCTGCCGCCTGGTTGAAGCTGCTCGCCACCGCAGCCACTTCGTCGCGGCCGGAAACCTCGACCCGGTGGCTCAAATGCCCGGATCCGAACCGCTCGACGCCGAGCTTCAAGGCCGCCAATCGACGCGTCAATGCACGCGCCACTGGCCAGGCTGCGCCCGCCACCGCGAAAAACAGCACCACCAGCAGCACCAGCCAGCCGATGCCGCGCGGCAGGAAGTCGAAATCATCGGGCGGCGGACCGCGGCGACCGCCCTGCCCCTGCGCGTCGCGCCGGCCACGGTCGCCGGCCCACGGCTGCGCACCGCCGGCATCGGACTGCATCGCCCGGCGCCGACCCGGGCGCACCACCAGCAGGGTCCGGCCGTCGTCGAGCTTCAGGGCGAATGAGCGAGCGGTCGGCGCCGCTTCGAAGCGCGTAAACAGTTCCGATTCGGCAATCCGGCGGCCTTTCTCGTCGGCCAGCGCCATCGGCATGCGCAAGCGTTGCGACCAGTCATTCAGCGCCGCGGCCTGCTCGGCGTCAGGCGCGTCGGGGCCGGGCAGCGATCGCTGTATCAGATCGCCCCAGGCCGCCATGCGTTCGGACACCATCGACTCGGCGCGCACCCGCTCGTCGTCCATGTGACGCTGGAATAGCCAGCCGGAAACCGCGGCGAACAGCAGCAACACCGCAACCACCGTCAGGTAGATGCGCAGTGTCAGGGTCTTCATGGTCGGAAATTTCACCTGCTGCTGTGGCGTTTTTCAGCGCTCAGTGCGCCTCTTCGGCATCCTGTCGCTTGGCGAATACATAGCCGGCGCCGCGCACCGTCAGCACGCGGCGCGGTGCCTTCGGATCGTCTTCGATGACGGCGCGAATGCGCGAGATGTGCACGTCGATCGAGCGATCGAAGGCCTCCAGCGGATGGCCCTTCAGCGAATCCATGATCTGGTCTCGCGACAACACCCGTCCCGGGCTTTGAGCCAGCACCACCAACAATTCGAACTGGTGTCCGGTCAGGTCGCAGGACTGTCCGTCGAGACGCGCAACGCGCGCGCCCAGATCGATCTCGAGACGCCCGAATCTCAGCACCTCGTCACCCATCTGTTGCGGTGAGGCGCGGCGCAGCAAGGCCTTGACCCGCGCCAGCAATTCGCGTGGTTCGAACGGCTTGGGAAGGTAGTCGTCGGCGCCCAGTTCGAGGCCGACGATGCGATCGAGCGGCTCGCCGCGCGCTGTCAGCATCAGCAGCGGCATGCCGCGGGTGCGCTGACTGGCGCGCAGTTCGCGGCACAGATCCAGGCCGTCGCCGTCGGGCAGCATCAGGTCGAGCAACACGGCATCGAAAGCCGAGGCGGCCAATGCGGCCCGCCCCCGCGCCAGCGAAGCGGCCAATTCGACTTCGAATCCGGCGGCCTGCAAATAGTCCGACACCATCGTCGAAAGCCGGACATCGTCATCGATCATCAATACGCGTGAACTCATGGCTGAAGTCTTTCACCTGAATGACTGACACCTCGAAAAGGATGCGACCGCTGCAGCCCCAGGATGGCTGCAGCGGTCGGGTTCAGCGAACTGACGGCACAACACGTGCCGCCTGAACCCGACGTCCCGAATCAGGACTTCGGTGTTGCATCACCCTGGTGACGCTTCATCCGCTCGCCCATGCGCTGACCGCGCTTGGCCATCATGTCGCCGATCTTGGCACGTTGCTCCGGGGTCAGCACATCGGCAACCGCCAGCATGGCGTCGAGGCGGCGCTTGCTGATCGTGTTTTGCAGCGCCATCGTATCGAGGCGCAGCGTTTCGGCGGCTCCCCGGTCGACGGCACCCGGCGCAACCATCAGCTGTCGACCACGTTCACGCAAGCCACGACCCGACTCGAGCAACGGCTTCATGTCGGCCGCAGCGGCTGCGTGGATCTGCTTGATCTGCGCACGCTGTGCGTCGGTGGCGCCAACGGCGTCGAGCATGCGGCCCATGTGGCGCCCGCCGCCCATCATGTCACCCTGCTCAGCGCCGCGATGATGGCCGAAGCCCTGCGCAAAACTCGGCTGCACCGAGATGGCTGCCGCGCCAATCAGCAGGCTTGCGAATACGGTCCGCATTGCGGTGCGGCTGGTACGAAGGCCGGCAATGGAAAATTTCTGGGACATGGTGGATTCCTCAAATGCTTGCTGTGGAGTATTCAGTCCGAGCCCAACGCCCTGACCGTGAAGCGATGATGGAAGATCGGGGTGAAGCGTCCATGAGCGGGCCGTAAAGAAAGGTAATGGCCCAGCGGCCTGCCCATTCGGGTTTCCCAGCATAGCGGGTGAGGGCAGCGGCAGTCATTCGGTCGAATAGACTGAACCATGGACGCCGCCGCCACCCGCGACTTTCGCCTGACGGAACCGCCGCCGGGATTCATCGACGATCCTTATCCGGCATACGCCGATTTGCGCCGGTTTCAGCCGGTGCATGCGCTTGGCGCGGGCTCGTATCTCCTGACGCGACACGCCGATGTCGAGGCGATCTACCGCAGTGCCGACGTCAGCTCCGACAAGCGGCGCGAGTTTGCGCCGCGCATGGGTGTCGGAACGCCGATCTACGAGCATCACACCACCAGCCTGGTCTTCAACGACCCACCGCTGCACAGCCGGGTGCGTCGGCTCTTGATGGGTGCACTGAACCAGCGTGCCATTGCCCGCATGGAGCCCGGTCTGATGGCGCTGGTCGATGCGCTGCTCGACCGTCTGGCCGATCAACCGAAGCCCGATCTGATCGCCCATTTCGCGGCCGCCATTCCAGTTGAGGTGATCGGCAATCTGCTGGACATTCCGGCGGCCGATCGCGGCCAACTGCGGGAGTGGTCGCTCGCCATCTTGTCGGCGCTGGAGCCGATGCCTTCGGCGGCGGTGCTGGCAAGCGCCAATGCGGCAACGCTGGAATTCGTGCAACTGCTGCGGGTGCTGGTGGCCGATCGCCGGCGCAAGCCCGGTGACCCGGAAGCGGATGTTCTGACACGGCTGATCCGTGGCGACGGTGGCGAACAGTTCAGCGAGGCCGAACTGCTGCACAACTGCATCTTCCTGCTCAACGCCGGCCACGAAACGACCAGCAATCTGATCGGCAACGGCATGCATGCGCTGATCACGCACCGCGACCAGCTCGAGCGCCTGGCCGCCGATCCATCGTTGATGCCGACAGCCGTCGAGGAATTGCTGCGCTTCGAAAGCCCGCTGCAACTGAACAACCGCCTCACCGTCGGCGCGATGACGATCGGCAATGTGCCGATCCCCGTCGGCAGCTTTCTGACCTTGGCAATCGGCGCCGCCAACCGCGACCCGGCTGCCTTTGCAGAGCCCGATCAACTCGATCTGGCCCGCAAGCCGAATCACCACCTGGCGTTCGGCCACGGCGCGCACGCCTGCACGGGCATGAATGTGGCGCGGCTTGAGGCACGCATCGCGATCGGCGCGCTGCTGGCGCGGTTTCCGCGCATCGATCTGGCCGAGCCGCCGTCACGCGATCGCAGACTGCGTTTTCGCGGCTTCCGCGCGCTGCCGGTGAAGTTGAGCTGAACCCCCACCCACTCGCCGAACCACCACCATGCGACTCCACCTCATTGCTCTGTTTACAGCCGCCTTCACGACCATCGGTGCCGCACAGGCATTCGATCTGCAAGGGCACCGCGGCGCGCGCGGTCTGGCCCCTGAAAATTCGATGCCGGCCTGGAAGAAAGCGCTCGAGATCGGTGTGGACACCATCGAATGCGACATGGGCATCACCAAGGACGACGTGGTGGTGGTGCACCACGACCTTCGGCTCAATCCCGACACGACGCGCGGGCCCGACGGCCAGTGGCTGGCCACTCCGGGGCCGAACATCCGGGATCTCACATTCGCCGAATTGCAGCGCTACGACATCGGGCGGTTGCAGCCCGGAACCAACTACGCCAAGGAGTTTCCCGATCAACAAGCCGTCGACGGCACGCGCATCTCGAAACTGGCCGACCTGTTCGAGTTGGTCATGCAATCGGGGCGTTCAGACCTCGGATTCGATTGCGAGACCAAGCTGTCGCCGCTGGAACCCGACGCGACCCTGCCCCCCGAGGCCTTCGCGCGGCGCGTGATCGCGGAGATCCGGAAATACGGCATGGCCAGTCGCATGATGATCCAGTCGTTCGACTGGCGCACGCTGCAGGTGGTGCAGAAAGAAGCCCCCGAGATCCGCACGATGTACCTTTCGTCACCCCGAACCCTGAAACCCGAGGCCGACGGCAAAGCCTCGCCGTGGCTCGCCGGTTTCACGGTCGAGCGGCATGGATCGGCACCGAAGGCGGTGCAGGCGGCCGGCGGAACGATATGGGCGCCGAACCAGACCTATCTCACACCTGAGCTGCTGGCCGAAGCGAAATCGCTGGGCCTCACCGTGATCCCGTGGACGGTCAACAAGGTCGACATGATGGACAAGCTGCTGGACATGGGCGTCGACGGCATCATCTCGGACCGACCCGACCTGGTTCGCGCAACGATGGCACGGCGCAAGTAGCGGAAGCGGCGCCTCGACTCCTTCAGCCACCCGAACCCGGGTCATACGGGGTACTCGGATCATCGATGCCATCGAGCCATTCTTCCTCGGTTCCGAGACCGCAGTGATACAGGGCTTCCTCGGCCTGGGTATCGTTGCCGGTCGGTGCGCCATTGATGTGCGCCAGTTCGTGGATCAGAGTTCCGAGCACCACCCACTTGCCTTTCGAAAACGAATTCGGCCCCAGCGCCAGTTCCTTGCCGCCGATCTCCGCTTCCCCGAACAAGGTCAGGCCCGGGTAGTAGTTGATCCAGATCGAACTGTCGTTGGTCAGCTGAGTCAGCGTGCGGCCGCCTGAAAGGCCCTTGAAATATTTGTTCGCCTTCGGATTGCCCTTGGCGATCGCCTTGGCCTGGGACCTCGCCCAGTGGAGGACGCTGCGCCTGCTGGCTGGAACGGTGACATAGCGGGTGACCGAACTGGTGTGATCACCGATGTTGATCTGGATGCCCATGGGGATGCTCCTGCGCAAGGGATATTCGATTGCGGGATGCGGCGTGGAATGCACCGCCGGGACCAAAGCAGCCCCGATCCGGGCAGATCGACAAGTCAAGCTGTCGACTGCGCGAAAGCCTGCGAGGCTAAGGTCATGCGCCCGCCAAGTCCACATCAATCCGGCGCACCGACGTGAAGTCTGCAACAGTTGCCAGCAAAACCTTTTGCACTGCTGCGCCTCTGGCCCTACCTGGCGTGTGACACCTGGCTCCAGAAAGCTTCGGCCGCGTGTCCGAGCGCAGCCTGGTCGCGGTAAAGGCGAATGTCCAACGGCGACGCGCAACCTCATCCGTTACGGCGGCATGCGTCCGGACCGCGACTGGCTGCAGTTCGACTGCGCGCTGAGTTACGGGCTGGTCGAATATCTGCGCACGCTGGAGATGTTGAAGGAACACGGCTGGTCGGCCAGCCGCTGCATCCCGCATGGCGGCCACCAGATGTCACTGAACATCGCCGCCGGTCTGGGCCTGGGCGGCAACGAAAGTTATCCCGATCTGTTCCAGCCGTTCGGCGGCTTCCCGGATGGCGTGAAGGTCGAGAACAGTTACATCACCCTGCCCGACCTGCCCGGCATCGGCTTCGAGGGCAAAGCCGATCTCTTCCGCGAGATGGCGGCGCTGGCCGGGTAAACCGGTCGGATGGCATGACGAGACGACAGCGATCGACGTCATCGCAGGCGAACGAGGTGATCCGTCTCGCCCTTCCTGATCTCGACGATCGCGTCCATCGCCTTCAGCATGTCTGCGAAGCTGGCGTGGCCGTGATCCCGGGTGTCGAAGGTCGAATCGAGCCGTTTGATCATCGGCCACACGTTGGCCTTGTGGACCCAGGGCTCGCCGGTTGATTCAGCCAGCAGCCGCATGGCACGCCTGAGCATTTCGGCGGCAGGGTCCACCGCCGTCGGTAAAGCAGCCGGAGTGTCGTCGACCTTGACCAGTTGAACCGCGTCGCCGCCGGTTGGCGCTTCGACAAGGCTGTCATAGAAACGGAACTCGTGACAACTCTTGGCCCAGTGACGGTTGGTATTGCGCCGGTTGCCGATTCCGATCAGCGTGCGGCCTGCCGCCTTGATCTTCTGCGCCACCGGCATGAAATCGCTGTCGCCGCCGATGATGATGACGGTGCCGATGTGCGCGAACCGACTGATGTCTTCGGTGGCGTCGAGGCACAGCTTGATGTCGGCACCGTTCTTTGCCGAGGCACCTGGGGGAAACAGCTGAATCAGCTCGACAGCGCCCTGCAGCAACGCGTCACGGTAGCGGCCGAAGAACTGCCAATTGCAATAGGCCCGGTTGATTGCCACCGAACCGAATGAGGCCGCCAGTTCAACCAGTGCCTGAACGTCGATCAGCGGTTCCTGCGGCTTGAAGCGGTTGTCCTGCTTGGCGTAAGTTCCTTCGCCGTATTTCGCTTCAACGAGACCTGCATGAAGATTCTCGAAGTCCCAGTACAGGGCCACCGATCGAACGTCCTGGTGGTCGGTCCGGTTCAAATGGTGCTCCCGCGGCTTGGCGTGCGAATGTTCATTCTGCTCTCCCTTGATTGCGGATTGGTGTCCACTCGGCGCTGCTCAAGCCGCCGAGTGTCGTCGAAACGTGATGCGTTTCACACGGCCGGAATATCTGCGCAGCGCCACTCGGAAACACACTGGACGACCTCGCTTTGCGCATGCTACTGTTCATTCACAGGGTCGCCAGCGGTGCTGGCAGGTCGACTGAACCCAGGAGGCGTCTATGCCCTCTTACACCTGCTCGAACGCGGACTGCTCGACAGCGGGCACAAGTTTTGCACTCACGTCGCCGGGCCAGACGCGTTGCCCGCACTGCTACACCGCCAACGCCCTCACGGCGGTGCCCACGCCGGTGATCGCACCGATCAGCCGAACCCGACAAGTTGCCACAAGCAACGCGATGGATGCCACCGGCGGCGACGAAGACGACATTGCCGAAGCGTTGATCTCCAAGTGGGAGCTCAACATCGTGTCGGACACCGAAGCCAAGAAGGTCAAGGATTACGTCTACACACACGAGAAAAACGCCAACCGGATCGATCGTGAAGGACCGGTTCGCGGCACCGGCCAGGCCGTGACGCACGCCCGGTACCGACTGCAGGTCGGCAAGAAAACCCTCGCCGGTATCCACATGCAGGTCGACACCGTGCTCGACCCGGCAACCATCCGTCGTGCCTGGCGCGAGAGCCTCGCCGCGGGGCGTTATATCGAGGTCTATCTGGGCTTGGCTTGACGCGCGGCAATACAGCGCCGGATGCGAGGCCCGTGTTCGCTTGATCGCCTGGAGGAGAGGGAGGGATTCGAACCCTCGGAACCTTGCGGTTCGCCTGATTTCGAGTCAGGTACATTCGACCACTCTGCCACCTCTCCCGGTGCTCACTATTGCGTGGTGGTCACCAACGCAGCCCGAGATTCTAGCCCACTGATTGACCTGTCTTGGCCAGACGCGAGATCAATCGGTCACGGTCACACTCAATCCGCTCAATCGCTGGTCCGACAAGCTGGTCTGCCAGTGCTGTCCGGCAGCAATCGGCCAGGCGTCGGTGATGGTGCCGGTGGTCACCATGTCACCGGCCTCGACCGTCCAGTGCGGCGAATGAACCGTCATTGCCTGTAGCCAGAGATGCAGCGCCAGCAGCGGTGAATCGAGCACATTGCTGCCCTGCCCGCGGTCGACGACGCGGCCGTCGCACGACAGTTCGACGCTCAGAGCGGCGAGTTGCCCGGACAGATCGCTGCCGAAGGCGGCCGGGTCACAGCGCGGGCCGACCAGCAGCGCGCCGTGCAGCGCAAAGTCGGCCACCGAATCGGCGGCGGTGAAATTCCAGCCGTCGAAATGGGTGTGGACGATTTCAGCGCCATGGGCCACCCAATCCAGGCAGTCGATCAGTTCGTTTGCGGATAGTCCAGGCTGCGGTGCCCGCTTGAAGCCGAACACCACCTCAGGCTCGAATCGGGGCTGCACCAGGCCGGCCATCGACAACTCGGCCCTGGCCACGTCGAGCACGCGAACCGTGCTGTCCCAGAC
The DNA here is from genome assembly GCA_039932405.1 of Ideonella sp. Classification (GTDB taxonomy): domain Bacteria; phylum Pseudomonadota; class Gammaproteobacteria; order Burkholderiales; family Burkholderiaceae_C; genus Ideonella_A. The sequence goes on along the minus strand of JBDTQC010000051.1, from coordinate 2,333 downwards.
CGGCGCCCAGATCGGCGCATACACGCCATAGCGCGCCCAGATGCTGCGGTTGGTGAAGCCGATCTTGTAGCCGCGCGGCAGCTCACCGGCAGCCATTCGTCGGCCTCGGATTGCGTCGCCGACGGCAAAGGCATCTGCCAGCGTGAATGGGCCTTGCGAAGACGGTAACGGCATCAGCGCTGCCTTCTGCCGCGCCGTCAGCAACTGATCGGCAATTTGCGTGACATCGACCATCGATCGCACCCTCCTGCGCTCAGGCTTTCAATATCTTGAGGCCGCCCATGTAGGGCGCCAGCACATCGGGCACCGTCACCGATCCATCGGCGTTCTGGCAATTTTCCAGCACGGCCACCAATGCACGGCCGACTGCAAGTCCCGATCCGTTCAAGGTGTGCACCAGCTCGTTCTTGCCCTGCGCATTCTTGAAGCGCGCCTGCATGCGGCGCGCCTGGAACGCTTCGCAATTCGATACCGAGCTGATTTCGCGGTAGGTCTGCTGGGCCGGCAACCACACCTCCAGATCGTAGGTCTTGGTGGATCCGAAACCCATGTCGCCGGCACACAGCAACACCACGCGATACGGCAATTGCAGCGCCTGCAGGATGGCCTCGGCATGACCGAGCATCTGTTCGAGCGCTTGGTACGAGTGTTCGGGATGGGTGATCTGCACCATCTCGACCTTGTCGAACTGGTGCTGGCGGATCATGCCGCGCGTATCGCGCCCGGCGCTGCCGGCCTCGGAACGGAAGCAAGGGCTGTGCGCCGTCAACTTGATCGGCAACTCGGCCTCGGCCAGCACCTGCTCGCGCACTGAATTGGTCAGCGAAATCTCGGACGTGGAAATCAGGTATTGCTCGGCCTGATTGTCATCGCCACCGCGCAGCACCCAGAACATGTCGTCCTTGAACTTGGGCAGCTGGCCGGTGCCTTCGAGCACCTCGCGGTTGACGATGTACGGCGTATAGCACTCGGTATATCCGTGCGCGCCGGTCTGCGTATCAAGCATGAACTGGGCCAGCGCCCGGTGCAGCCTGGCCATCGGCCCGCGCAGAAAGCTGAAACGCGAGCCCGCCAGCTTGGCGCCGGTATCGAAGTCGAGGCCGAGCGGGGCGCCGATGTCGACATGGTCCTTGACGGCGAAGTCGAAATCGCGCGGCGTGCCCCAGCGCTTGATATCCCGGTTTGCGGCTTCATCGGCGCCGTCCGGAACGTCGGCATGCGGCAGATTGGGCAGGCCCATCAACATGGTCGACATCTCGGCCTGGATCACGTCGAGCGAATCGGCCGAGGCCTTCATCTGCTCGCCGATGCCGCCCACCTCGGCCATCAGATCAGCCGCGTCTTCGCCCTTGGACTTGCGACCACCGATCTGCTTGGACAAGGCATTGCGCCGTGACTGCAACTCCTCGGTGGCACTCTGCACCCGCTTGCGCTGCGATTCCAGTGCCTGGAAACGTTCGACATCGAGATAGGGCTGGGGCGATTTGCGCCGCTCCAACGCGGCGATCACGCTGGGCAGATCTTTTCGCAACTGGCTGATGTCGAGCATGGCGAAGGAGCGCCCTGTGGCGGCCTGGAAAAACGGATCCTTGAATTGTAGGAGGGGCTCGCAAGCGCATCTGAAGCCGCTCCTGCCTCAACAAGAGATACCGCGAATCTTCAGACGCCGCTCAGGCGGCGCAGGCTTCACGGTGCCAATGAACCACCTGCTGATGGGCCGGATTGGTCGCAGCCTGGGCGCAGGCTTCGTTCAGCACCTTCACTGCGCAGTCGGCGCAGTTGCCGCACTGGTTGGCGACGCCAAGATCGATCTGCAGGCACTCGAGGCTGTACGCACCGTTGGCGGCGGCTTCGCGGATCTGCCGGTCTGAAACCCGGGCACACATGCAGACGATCATCGACGATTACCTCGTTTCAATGGTGTTGGCTCGGCTCAGCTCAGCTCGGGTCACCCATCTGCGACTGCAGATAGTTCTCCAGACCGACCTTGCCGACCAGGTCGATCTGCGTTTCCAGAAAATCGATGTGCTCCTCGGTATCCTCGAGGATGGTCTGCAACAGGTCGCGCGAGACGTAATCCCGAACCGTCTCGCAGTACGCGATGCCGTCCTTGATGGTGGCCTGTGCACCGGTTTCCGATTGCAGGTCGCAATCGAGCATCTCCGGCACGTCTTCGCCGATCAGCAATTTGCCCAGATCTTGCAGATTGGGCAGGCCGTCGAGCGTGAAGATCCGTTCCATCAGCAGGTCGGCGTGTTTCATCTCGCCGATCGACTCTTCGTATTCCTTCTTGGCGAGCTTGTCGAATCCCCAGTGCTTGAGCATGCGGTAGT
>JBDTQC010000050.1:0-12365 GCA_039932405.1 Ideonella sp. | reverse complement strand
CACTGCCGACGAACTGGCCCAAGGCTTCATTCTGTGCTGCCAGGCTCACCCACTGAGCCAGCAGGTTTGCATCACGCTGGATCAGCGCTGAGCCCGATCGGCGCCGACACCTGCCATGGCCCGCGCCCGCTCCGCAGAGTTTCCGATCCAGCGCGAAGCGATCGTGCGCAGCGCAGCCCGACTTTTTGCCGAGGCCGGATACGCCGGCACATCGATGAATGACATCGCGCGGGCCTGCGGCATCTCGAAGGCACTGCTCTACCACTACGTGACCGACAAATACCGCTTGTTGTTCGAGATCACCGACGGACACGTCAGCCGCCTGGTTGCGCTGGTCGCCGAGATCGAAAGCCGGCAACTCGGGCCCGAACAACACCTGCGCAGCCTGATTGGGCGCTTCGTCGAAGAATATGCGCAGGCCCGTCACGATCACGTCGTGTTGACCCAGGATGTGAAATTCCTGATGCCACACGACCGCGCCGCCGTCGAGGACAAGCAGCGACACGTGGTCGAAGCGTTTGCGCGCTGCATCGGCGCGGCGCGACCCGACTGGCCGACTGACGCGGCGTCGCCGGCGCGCAGCGAACTGGACAAGCCCCTGACCATGTTGCTGTTCGGCATGATGAACTGGATGTTCACCTGGCTGCGACCCGATGGCCCACTGGGCGCGCGCGAGATGGCACCGATCGTCGCCGACCTGTTTCTGGGCGGCCTGCGCGCCGTTGCCGATCCGCGCAACGCGGAACACCGGCAATCAACGCAGCGGTCGGCGCCACAACCGGTCGGACAGCATCCTTGACAAAGCGGCCGCGTGCGGCCCACCTATGATCGCGCCGATGTTCGAAGTCGACGTGGTGATCATCGGGGCCGGCGCGGCCGGCTTGCACTGTGCCGCCATGGCGGGCCAGCTCGGCTTGAAAGTCCTGCTGATCGATCACATGGCGAAGGTGGCCGAAAAAATCCGGATTTCCGGCGGCGGGCGCTGCAACTTCACGAACCTCGATACCTCACCTGCCAACTTTGCATCGGCCAATCCGCACTTCTGCCGCTCTGCGCTGGCCCGCTATGGGCCACATGATTTCATCTCGCTGCTGCAACGCCACCAGATCGCCTTCCACGAAAAACACCGCGGCCAGATGTTTTGCGACAACAGCAGCGAGGATGTGATCGCGATGCTGCTGCGCGAGTGCGACGTCGCAGGCGTGACGCGTTGCCAGCCGTGTCGGGTGGACAGCATCCAGCACAGTGCGGCCGGCTTTTATCTGGAAACCAGCCGCGGCAGCGTGCGCAGTCCACGCCTCGTGGTGGCGAGTGGAGGCTTGTCGATTCCAAAGATCGGCGCCAGCGATTTCGGATACCGCATCGCGCGCCAGTTTGGCCATCGCATCGTCGAAACCCGACCAGCCCTGGTGCCGCTGACATTCGATGCCGGCACCTGGCAACCGTTCGCCGAGTTGGCTGGATCTTCACTGCTTGCACGCGTTTCGACCGGCCAAGGCAAACGCGCCGGCGAGTTCATCGAAGACTTGTTATTCACCCACCGCGGGCTGAGCGGACCAGCCATTCTGCAGATCTCCAGCTTCTGGCAGCCCGGAACGGCGCTCGAGATCGATCTGGCACCGGAGACCGCACTGCGCACGGCGCTGATCGACGCCAAATCGAGCTCGCGGCGCCAACTGGTCAATTGCCTGGCCGACTGGCTGCCGCGCCGTCTGGCGGAGGCATGGCTGTCAGCGGGGCCGTTGCGGGATACGGCCGACCGTCCGCTGGCCGACTGCCGGGACAAGGATCTGCTGCAATTGGCCGATTCGCTGCATCGCTGGGAATTGCTGCCGACGGGCACCGAGGGATACCGTAAAGCAGAAGTAACCGCTGGCGGCGTTGATACACGCGAGATCAATTCGAACTCGATGCAAAGCGAGTTGCAGCCGGGTCTGTTTTTTATCGGCGAGGTGATGGACGTGACCGGCTGGCTCGGTGGCTACAACTTCCAGTGGGCCTGGGCCAGCGCAGCGGCCTGTGCACGTGCGTTGGCGGGCAGCCCGCTGTAAGCCAAGGCTGACAAGTCGAATTGCAGTGTGTAAATTCACGCGCTATAATCGTCGTCTTTGCTGAACTTCAAAATCAAAATCGCTACATGACTACGATTCGCGTCAAAGAAAACGAGCCATTCGACGTGGCATTGCGCCGCTTCAAGCGCACCATCGAAAAACTCGGTTTGCTGACCGACCTGCGTGCCCGCGAGTTCTACGAGAAGCCCACTGCCGAGCGCAAACGCAAGAAAGCTGCCGCAGTCAAGCGTCACTTCAAGCGTGTTCGCAGCATGCAGCTTCCGAAGAAGCTCTACTGAATTTTTCTGCGACTTCGCGGCTGATTCCAGCGCTTCGTACCCAAGCAGAAACGCCGATTGATCCTGAAGCCCGCATCCGCGGGCTTCAGTGTTTGTGAGCCACCCACATGCCTGATTCCGCCATGAGTCTGAAGGATCGCATCACCGAAGACATGAAATCGGCCATGCGCGCCAAGGATGCGCCCCGGCTTCTGACCATTCGGGGTCTGCTGGCGGCGTGCAAGCAGCGCGAGGTGGATGAACGCATCGTGCTCGGCGATGCCGACGTGATCGCAATCATCGACAAGCTCGTCAAGCAGCGCAAGGATTCGATTGCCCAGTTCACCGCAGGCGCGCGCCAGGATCTGGCCGACAAGGAGAGCGCGGAACTGAGCGTGCTCGAGTCTTACCTGCCACAGCGCCTGAGCGCTCAGGAAATCGAATCCGAGGTGGCAACGATCATCGCGCAGACCGAAGCCAAGGGACCGGCCGACATGGGCAAGGTCATGGCAGCCGTCAAGGCACGACTGGCCGGCAAGGCCGACATGGCTCAGGTATCGGCGGCCGTCAAACGCGCGTTGACCGCTTGAAGCACTCCGAATAACTTCCAAAAATCTCCCGCAATGGAGCTGCGACGATGACCACCCCTGCGATCCAGAACCTCAGCCCAGCCGTCTCGGTGTGCGCCCAGCTCGAGCCTTCCGCGATGGCGTGGGCAGCAGCGCAGGGATTCCAGAGCGTGATCAACAACCGGCCCGACTTCGAAGGCGGCCCGGATCAGCCCACCAGCGACGCAATCGCCGAGGCCGCGGCCCAGGCCGGGCTCGAATACCGGTTTCTACCGGTGGCAGGTGGCTATCAGTCGCCGCAGGAAATCGAGGCGTTTGCCGCCTTGCTCGCCGAATTGCCCGCACCGGTGCTGGCGTTCTGCCGCTCAGGTGCGCGCAGCACCAAACTGTTCGTCGCTGCGCAGAATCTCTGACAAGAGCGCGCGCGCACCGGGATGGGGCGTTGGCCCCGACGAAGCACAACCTTCGTACTTCGGAAGGCAAAAAACTTCGCCGCAGCGCCTGCTGTCCGGCCATAAAAGGTCCGCTTCCGTTTGCACCCCGCTGCCGGGTGACTGAATCGGCGTGGCGCTCGTTTGTCATGGGAAACCCGCCGGCTGCGAGGCAATCACGTGCCTAGAATCGGAACCCCGACCGGAGACCCTCCTGATGCAATTTCTGCTGAAGATATCGAGCGCGATCGATTGGGTCAGTCACCGACTCGGCAAGTTAGTCGGCTGGCTGGTACTCGCGGCGGTGCTGATCAGTGCCGGCAACGCCATCATTCGCAAGTTGTTCAACATCAGCTCGAACGCCTTTCTCGAAGTCCAGTGGTATTTGTTCGCGGCCGTTTTCATGCTCGGCGCAGCCTATGTCTTCCTGCACAACGGGCATGTGCGAATCGACTTCATATCATCCCGGCTCAGCAAGCGGCGCAATGCGACGATCGACGCAATCGGCATCGTTGTTTTCCTGATTCCGCTGTGTCTGATGCTGATCGATCTGTCGTGGCCATTTTTCATGCGCACCTATCTGTCTGGCGAGATGAGTGAAAACGCCGGCGGCCTGATTCGCTGGCCCGCGGTGTTGTTGATCCCGGTCGGCTTCTGCCTCCTTCTGCTCCAGGCAATCTCCGAATTGATCAAGCGGATCGCCTTTCTGACCGGCGCACGCGACCAACCCTTCAGCTACGGGAACGACAAGACCGCAGAAGAAGAAATGGTCGACCAGCTCGCAGCCCTTGCAGCCGCGGAAAAGGCCCCGGAAGGAGCGCGTTGATGGCTGCACTGATCGCCGAGAATTTCGTCCCGTTGATGTTCACCGGGCTGCTGTTCTTTCTGCTGACCGGCATTCCGGTTGCATTCGGTCTGGCAGCCACCGGGCTGCTGTTCGGCTTCGTCGGGATGGAGTTGAACCTGTTCCCGACCAATCTGTTCGGTGCACTGCCGCTGCGCGTCTTCGGCATCATGAAGAACGACACGTTGCTGGCGATCCCTTTCTTCACCTTCATGGGGATCATCCTCGAACGATCGGGGATGGCGGAAGATCTGCTCGAGACGGTTGGTCAGGTGTTCGGACCGCTACGTGGTGGCCTGGCGATTGCCGTGGTGCTGGTTGGCGCGTTGCTGGCCGCCACCACCGGGGTCGTCGCTGCAGCAGTAATCTCGATGGGCCTGATCTCGCTGCCGATCATGCTGCGCAACGGCTACAACCGCACCATCGCCACGGGCACCATCACGGCATCGGGAACACTCGCGCAGGCCATCCCGCCATCGCTGGTACTGATCGTGCTGGCCGACCAGCTTGGTCGATCAGTCGGCGACATGTACGCCGGAGCATTGATCCCGGGGCTGCTGCTGGTTGGCCTGTACCTGCTGTTCATCGTGGGGGTGGCGTTGATTCGTCCGGCATGGGTTCCGGCACTTCCCGAAGAGGCGCGCATCTATCGCGAATCCAATGGCGCCAGCGGCCACGTCTCGCTGCTGGTCCTGTTGCTGATCTGTGGCGCCGCAGGCTGGGCGTGGAGCGGGGTACACCAGCGCATCATCAACCCGTGGATCGGCCGTGAACTGGCTGCGCCCGGCGACGAGATTTTCATCCTGTCGATGACGGTGGCATCGTTCCTGGCACTCGGGCTGTCAGGACTGAACCGCTTGTTCAAGATCGGCTTGATGTCCAAACTGGCCGAACGGGTGACCTTCGTCTTGATCCCGCCGCTGATCCTGATCTTCCTGGTGCTCGGAACGATTTTTCTCGGCATCGCCACGCCGACCGAAGGCGGTGCGATGGGCGCACTCGGTGCCCTGATCATGGCATTGGGACGGCGCCAACTCAGCATGAGCCTGCTGCGCCAAGCGCTCGACAACACGGCCAAACTGGCGACCTTCGTGTTGTTCATCCTGATCGGATCGACGGTTTTCAGCTTCACCTTCAACGCGGCCGACGGTCACATCTGGGTCGAGCACCTGTTCAAGCAGTTGCCTGGTGGGCAGCTCGGCTTCCTGATCGTCGTCAACCTGCTGGTCTTCGTGCTCGGCATGTTCATCGACTTCTTCGAGATCGCATTCATCGTGATTCCGATCCTTGCGCCGGTAGCCGACAAGATGGGAATCGACCTGATCTGGTTCGGCGTGATCCTGGCAATGAACCTGCAGACATCCTTCCTGACACCACCGTTCGGGTTCGCACTGTTCTACCTGCGCAGCGTCGCCGCGAAGTCGGACTATGTCGACCGCGTCTCCGGCAAGACCATTCCGGCAGTCACCACCGCACAGATCTACAAGGGCTCGATTGCCTTCATCGTGCTGCAATTGATCATGGTCGCCGCCGTGGTCTTGAAGCCCGATCTGGTCTCAGGGAATATCGACAAAGGGGTCAAAGTCAACGCCGATGAAGCATTGCAGATGATGCGGGACATGGGTCGCGACGCGATCGACGGGCGTCAGCCGGCCGCCAGTTCCGCCGACAAGCCCTTTGATCCGATGCAGGGCCTGCTGGACCAGATCAAGAAAGACGAGAAAAAGTAGCGGGTGGCAGGGCTTGCGATGCGCCAGGGCGCAGCGCTGTCAATCAACAAGACTGCGAGCCCGCACAAAAAAGCCCCGCGACGCGGGGCTTTTTGCTGCCGATCACCGGCTCTGCTCAGAGGCGTTGCTGCTGCATGAAGTCGTCGAAACCGGCTTCGGTGAAGCGGAACCACAGGTTGGCATCGCGGCGGAACGCTGCGTAATCGGCGTAGATTTTCTTCCACGCCGGGTTGGTACCCGACAACTCGGCGTACAGGGCGATGGCTTCCTTGAAGGCGCTGTCCATCATGTCTTTCGGGAAGCGGAACAACTTGGCACCGTTGCCGACCAGGCGCTTCAAGGCCGCCGGATTGCGGGCGTCGTACTTCGCCTGCATTTCGGTGGCAGCGTACATGGTGGCTGCTTCCAGGATGGCCTTGTACTCGCCGCTCAGTGCGCCATAAGCCTTGTTGTTGACGAAGAAGTCGAGCTCGGGGCCGCCTTCCCACCAGCCCGGGTAGGCGTAGTACGGGGCAACCTTGTTGAAGCCCAGTTTTTCGTCGTCGTACGGGCCGACCCACTCTGCAGCGTCGATGGTGCCTTTCTCGAGCGCCTGATAGATCTCGCCGCCCGGAATATTCTGCGGCACGCCGCCGATGCGCTCGATGACCTTGCCACCGAAGCCGCCGATGCGGAACTTGAGACCCTTGACGTCGGCCAGCGACTTCACTTCCTTGCGGAACCAGCCACCCATCTGGGCGCCGGTATTGCCGCCGACGAAATTGACGATGTTGAAATTGGCGTAGAACTCGCGCATCAATTTCATCCCGTTGCCTTCGAGCATCCACGCCGTCATCTGGCGTGAATTGAGCCCGAACGGAATGGCACACCCGAGTGCAAAGGTGGGATCCTTGCCGAAGAAATAATACGGCGCGGTATGAGCCATCTCGATGGTCGCTTGTTGCACGCCATCGACCACGCCGAATGCCGGCATCAGTTCACCGGCAGCGTGCACGGTGATATCGAACTTGCCACCGGTCATGTCCTTGACGAACTTCGACATGGTCTCCGCTGCGCCGAAGATCGTGTCGAGAGACTTCGGAAAACTCGATGCCAGGCGCCAGCGAATGGTTGCCTGCGCATGAACGATGGCAGGGGCTGCCCCGGCTGCGAGGACACCGGCCAATCCGGCACTGCGTACAAATGAACGACGCTCCATGAGTTCTCCTGAGGAGGTAAAAGGTGGACGCATTCTAGGAGCGGTCGACGCCGAAAAGAATGTGGGTTTCCCCAGTCAACTGCCTGCGATCTTCATCGTTTCAAGCAACACCGAACCGACAGTCTTGGCGCCACTCGTATACCGATCCGCGCCAATCGCCTGGATATTGCGCAACATCTGGCGCAAATTGCCGGCAATCGTCACTTCGTGCACGGGAAAGCTGATCCGGCCATTTTCGACCCAGAATCCCGCTGCTCCGCGTGAATAGTCTCCGGTGACGTAATTGACGCCCTGCCCCATCAATTCGATGACGAACAGACCGCGGTGGAGTTTGCGCAGCATCGCCTCGAGATCGTCGTCGGCCTGCGTCTCCCGGCTGCTCATGCTCAGATTTTGCGAGCCGCCCGCGTTGCCAGTGGTCTTCATGCCGAGCTTGCGCGCCGAGTAGCTCGACAGGAAATAACCCTTCACCACGCCGCCATCGACCACCGTCCGCGGTTTGGTCAGGACGCCTTCGTCGTCGAACGGCGCACTGCCCTTGCCCCGCAGCAGATGCGGCTCTTCGACGATGTCGACATGTCCGGGCAAGACCTGCTGGCCCAGCGAATCGAGCAGGAAACTCGACTTGCGGTAGAGCGACCCACCGCTGGTCGCCTGCACGTATCCACCGAGCAGGCCCGCGGCCAGCGTCGACTCGAACAGCACGGGTACTTCGCAGGTCTTGATCTTGCGCGATTTCAGGCGTGACAACGCGCGCTCGGCAGCGTAGCGGCCGACCGTCTCGGGCGACGCCAGCTCGTCGGCAGAGCGCATCGAGCTGTACCAGGCGTCGCGCTGCATGTCGTCGCCGTTTCGGCCTGGCAAAGAAGCAATCGGCGCCACCGAGATGGAGTGCCGCGAGCTGGCAAATCCGCCGCGACAGCCGCGCGAGTTGCCGGCGAAGAAGTGCGATTGCTGCGCCGACACGCCTGCACCTTCTGAATTGGTGATGCGCGGGTCGGTGTCCAGCGCGGACCGCTCGCAGCGTTTGGACAATTCAGCTGCGCCGCTGGCATCGATCGCCCAGGGGTGAAACAGGTCCAGATCGCGGGTCAGTTCGTCACCCTTCGCCAGATCGGCCTCGTCGGGCAGGCCAGCCGCCGGATCCTCGGCGGTGAAACGCGCAATGTCATAGGCAGCCTGCACCGTCTGCTCGATCCCCTGGCGCGAAAAATCCGACGTATTGGCGTTGCCACGCCGCTGCCCGAGATACAGCGAAATGCTGAGCGACTTGTCGCGATTGCGCTCCACGTTTTCGAGCTCGCCCTTGCGAACCGACACCGACAAGCCCACACCTTCGGACACCTCGACGCTGGCGTCGCTGGCACCCAGCTTGCGCGCTTGCGCCAGGGAATCTTCAACCAGTTGCCGGAATTGGTCTTGCGACTGAGCAAAGCCACTGGCCGGTCCGCCGGTCGAACCGCCGCGAACGGGCTTGCGCTGGCCTGCCTCGACGCTGGCATGGGGTCGGGCTGATTGGCGCATGGTCAAGGGACGCTTCATGAATGTGGGGGTCTGGGAGGATGGGCGGCGGCAACGACCGCAAACGGCGCGAACGCGCGCAGCTATGATACCCAGCCCATTCGCAGGCGCGTGTCTGCCGCGTGCCGCAGCCCCTGCACCCTCATGCCCTTGCCATCTCCCCGCGAGCCAACTGACGAAGACGCCCCAGCCACCGAACCGGCGCGTGCGCCCGGCGTCGACGCCTCCTTTGCCAACCGGCCCAGCAAGACGCGGCGCAAACAGGCCGCGCACGATCTGCAGGCGCTCGGCGAGGCCTTGGCCGGGATGCCCGACAAGCGGCTGGATGGACTGGACATGCCGGAAATCCTGCGCGACGCGATTCGCGCCTACAACCGCACGCGAACGCACGAAGCGCGGCGACGCCAGATGCAATACATCGGCAAGCTGATGCACCGTGCCGACCCCGAACCCCTGCGCGAGGCGGTTGCCGCGATGCAACTCGGTCATGCGCGTGATTCGCTGGCATTGCACGAAGCCGAGCACTGGCGCGCTGCGCTGGTCGCCGACGACGAAGCGGCCACCCGTTGGGCCTTGGCCCATCCTGACAGCGAGCTGCAGCAGTTGCGCAGCCTGGTACGGGCCGCACGCAAGGATGCTGCAGCAACCCCCGAAAAGCGCAGCGGCAAGGCCTTCCGGGATCTGTTCCGCTTCATTCGAAGCCACGAATCCGACGAAACACACGATGTCTGACGCCACTCAGGTCCCTTCCGATAGGCCGTCCGGCAATCTGCCCTCGCTGCATCCGCTGCAGACCGTGAAGATCGGTCTGGTCTCGGTGAGCGACCGCGCATCCAGCGGGATCTATGAAGACAAGGGCATTCCCGCGCTGCAACAGTGGTTGACCAGCGCTGTGCGCAATCCGGTCGACTGGGCAACCCGCCTGATCCCGGACGAGCTCGAAGGCATCGCCAGCACCTTGCGCGAATTGGTCGATGTGGTCGGCTGCCACCTGATCCTGACCACCGGTGGCACCGGTCCGGCGGCCCGCGACCTGACCCCCGAGGCCACCCTGGCGGTGGCCGACAAGGTGATGCCGGGATTCGGCGAACAGATGCGCGCGATCAGCCTGAACTTCGTCGCGACGGCCATCCTGTCGCGCCAGGAAGCGGTGATCCGCGGCAAGACACTGATCATCAACCTCCCCGGCCAGCCCAAATCGATTGCCGAAACCTTGCAGGGCCTGCCGGCCGCGCAGCCGCCGGTGCACGGCATTTTTGCCGCGGTGCCTTATTGCGTCGACTTGATCGGTGGCCCGTACATCGATACCGACGAAGCCGTCAGCAAGGCCTTCCGACCAAAAGCTGCGATTCGCAAATAGCCCGGTTATTTGACCAACTGGTTAAAGCGCTCGGCGTCGAAGCATTCCGTTTTCTGGGCATCGGCCGGAACGCAATCCTGACCGGGCAATTCCCGCGAACGCGCCGACAACTTCTCGATCGCCTGCCAAAGCATCATGATCTGATGTTCCTGGCCGGACGCATTGTCGATCAGGCCTTTCATCGCCTGCGACACCGGATCGTCGCCCTGTGTCACGCCGTAGGCCGAGAATCCCATCCGCGCGGCGACCGCCTCGCGTTGAGCCTCGCCTTCTGCGTGAAGCACACGGGCCGGATTGCCGACCGCAGTGGCGCCCGGCGGCACCGGCTTGACGACCACCGCGCTCGAGCCGACACGCGCACCATCACCAACCAGAAAGCCGCCCAGCACCTGGGCATTGGCGCCGATGATCACGCCCTTGCCGAGCGTGGGATGGCGCTTGGCGCCCTTCGACAGCGACGTGCCGCCGAGCGTCACACCCTGATAGATCGTGCAATCGTCGCCAACCTCGGCGGTTTCGCCAATCACCACGCCCATGCCGTGGTCGATGAAGACACGCCGACCAATGGTCGCACCAGGATGGATCTCGATACCCGTCAGAAAGCGCGCGACATGCGAGGTAAAGCGCCCCAGCCAATGCAGCCCGTTCTGCCAGAACCATTTTGCCCAGCGGTGCATCACCAAGGCATGCAGCCCGGGATAACAGGTCAGTATCTCCCAGGTCGAACGTGCAGCCGGGTCGCGCTCGGCGATGCAGGCAATATCTTCTCGGATTCGTTCGAACATGATCTCAAGCGCGGCGGTGCAAACCCGCGTCGTTGTTTTCGACGGCCAGTGTAAGCCTCGCTCGGCATCCTTGCTGGACACGGCCGCCGCGTCGACTTTGAGCCGCACCCAGCCCAGGCGTCGGGGATCTCCGAAGCAACCGACCAAGCAGTGAGCGGCTCAACCGTCCTCCGCTACACGGCGACGACTTCCATCTCGGGCTCGATCGTCCGCAACAGATTCTCGATACCCCGCAGCGTCCCCGAGATCGAGCTCGGGCAGCTCCCGCACGCGCCCTGGTAGTGGACAACGAGGCGATCGCCGTCCAGCCCGAGGACATGCAGGTCGCCACCGTCGCCCTGCAGATAGGGTCTGATCTGCCGGTCGAGCAGAAGATTGATTGCGTCGAGACGGGCCAGATCGTGCTCGCTCAGGTGCGCGAACGACGCCTGCGCCGCATCGACGGCAGCGGCCGACTGATCGTTGGCCGCCGGCGCTGCGCGCAATGGAACGGCGATCTGGCGCGCCAGTTGTTTCCAATCGGCCTGGCCGTCCTGGGTGACGGTGAGCCATCGGTCGACGTAGAGGACATTGGTGACATGCTCGATCGCGAACAGGGCGCGCGCCAGTTCGTCGCCTTCGGCTTGCTCGGCGTTGTCGTAGGAATGCGCGATGCCCCAAGTCAGCGGTTCGTGGAGGATGAACTTTTGCGCGTTCGGGTTCGGCGTGTCTTCGATGTCGGCGATTTTCGGCATGGTGGATGTCCTGGACGCGATGACGATCAGTCGCCAGCGGCGTCGTGCGGGGGCTGCATCGGGTCTGCATCCGCCTCGGTCGAGGTGGATGCAACGGCGTTGAATGCCGCTCGCAAGGTGTGCCAGGGCAGGATTGCGCATTTCACCCGCATCGGCAATTCGCTGATCCCGGAAAAGACTGCAAGCCGGGCCAGTCGGGGGTTGCTCGACGGCTCGACACGCCCGCTGGCCATGCCGACGAACTCGTCGATCAGGGCTAGCGCATCACTGCAGCGCTTGCCCTTGACCGCCATCGTCATCATCGACGCCGACGCCTTGCAGATCGCACACGATTCGCCGCGGAACGCGATCGCGCCGACAGCGTCGCCGACGACTTCGAGGTCCACGTGGATGTGGTCGCCGCAGAGTGGATTCAAGCCTTCGGCATGGTGGCTCGGATGTTGGAGGCTTCCGTAGTTGCGCGGCTTCCGGTTGTGATCGAGGATCACTTCCTGGTACAGACCCTTTGGGTCGGCGCTCACGCAAACACCTTTTGAACGCTGCGGATGCCAGCGACCAGCGCATCGACTTCGGCCAGCGTGTTGTAGAACGCAAACGAGGCGCGTGAAGTAGCAGCCACGCCAAGGCGTTTCATCAAGGGTTGGGCGCAATGGTGGCCGGTGCGTACCGCGATTCCTTCCGCGTTCAGCAACGTGCCTACATCGTGCGGGTGAATGCCCTCGATCGCGAACGAGAGCACCGCGGCCTTGTCGGCGGCCGTGCCGATCAGGCGCACGCCTGGCAGCTCACGCAGCCGATCGCTGGCGATACGCAGCAGTTCGCGCTCGTAAGCGGCAATCCGGCCCATGCCGATCGCTGCCAGAT